>JAGQTR010000448.1 GCA_020438915.1 Mycobacterium sp. | reverse complement strand
TTGAGCGTGACCACCGCGACCTGGCCGAACGGGCCGCCGCCGACCGCGAGTGGACCTACCGTCACGTCGTCGTCGACGAAGCCCAAGAGTTGTCCGAGATGGACTGGCGGGTGCTCATGCGGCGCTGCCCGAGCCGATCTTTTACGGTGGTCGGCGATCTCGCCCAGCGCCGATCAGTCGCCGGCGCTACCTCATGGGGCGCCATGCTGGACCGCTATGTGCCCGGTCGCTGGCTCTACCGGTCACTATCGATGAACTACCGCACTCCGGCGGAGATCATGGCCGTCGCCGCGGCACTGCTCGCCGAGTTCGCACCCGATGCCCAGCCACCGGAGTCGGTCCGCGCTTGCGGTATTCAGCCGTGGTCGCGGCGCGTCACCTCAGACGAACTACGTTCTGCCATCGAGGAATTTACCTCCGCGGAAGCTGAACGCGAGGGCACCAGCGTGGTGATCGGGCCACCGGGTATGCCGGGCACAGTGACGGCCTCGGAAACGAAAGGCCTCGAGTACGATGCTGTGCTCGTGGTGCAGCCCGAACGCATCCTCGCCGACGGACCACGCGGCGCGTCCGACCTGTACGTCGCCCTTACCCGCGCCACCCAACGCCTCGGTGTGCTGCATCAGGATCCGCTGCCGCAAGCCCTGTCCGGGCTGGGCTGAGTCACCACTTCGACAGCTGGCACCGAACGTTGTAAGGATCGTCGTGCTGCACTAGCACCTCGCCATCCACGGCGATCTCACAATGAGCATTCGGCGCTGCCTGCCCACCGCGCGTCGTGCTGCTGACCGTGAGGATCGCCCACTGCGGATCTTCGAGTGTGGTTTCGTACACCCATGGCACACCCGGTGCCAGGTTCACCTTCGCCCGGGTCGCGAACGCGTAGGCGTCGGCGTTGAAGGCCTCCATGCTCGGAGGTTGGGAAGTCAGATAGAAGAGGTCGAACTCGTAGGCGCCGGCCGAGGTGAGCGTGTATTTGACCTGCTGAGGGGCCGGGTCAGCGCTCGCCGGGGCCTGGGTGACCGCCACCATTGTGGCGACCAGCAGTGACGCCCCGACTGCCGCCCGTATTTTGGCTGTAGCTGTTCGCATACCGGTCACATCGCCGGACGCCACCGGATCGTTACGATGAAAGACTCCGTGCATGGACTCACCGTCGCCGCCCCGGATACTTACCGACACCGGCGGGCTGGTGGTCACCGATGACGGACGGCGGGTCGATGTCGTCGACCGTGGCACCGGCGAGTTGTCGATTCTCGCTTTTGTGCTCGGGGTACTTGGGCTGGTGGCCGGTGGCTTCGGCGCCGTTGCCCTTGTCGCGGGCGCGCCGTCCCGGGTTTTGGGCGCGACCTTACTGTTGGCCGGTCTGGCCGTCGCCGCGATGCTTGCCCTGGTCGTGCGCCAAATCAAACGCCGCCGCGTCCAGCCACCGGGCAGCTGCCGTTCGGTGGCAGTGCTCGATCGCGAGCTGGGAGTGCTCACCGTCGGCGGCGTCATAGTGCTACCGCTCAATCAGGTGAGCTTCGCACGGCGTCTGCAGCTGGGCTCAAGCTCACCGAAACTCGTCGCGATCACGCCCACCGGTACATATGACCTCAAGCGCGGCAACCCATTCGACGGCGGCATCGGCAGGGTCGACGAAGTGCTCAATGACATCGTGCAAGGTGGCACCCAACCTGGGTACGCTGATCACCCATGACCGACCACGCCGGCAACGGTCCCGGCAGCAGATCCGGGGTTCGCGAAGCCTTCAGGCAACGGCGCAGTGCAATCATCGACGCCTGGCGGAGCCGGTTGTGGCCGGTGCCGGCCGTTGGCGTAGTCATTGCGGTGGCTGCCGGCGTCGCCGTCCCCGAACTCGATGACGCGCTGGACCAACACATGCCAGAGCTTCTGGCGACCTACCTGTTCGGCGGCGGACCCGCCGCGGCACGGGAGCTCCTCGGCGCCATCGCGACCTCACTGATCACGGTGACGTCCCTGACGTTCTCGTTGACCCTGATTACGCTGCAGCTGGCCAGCAGCCAGTACACACCGCGACTGTTGCGGACATTCGCAGCGGATCGCTTCGTCCAGCGCACCCTCGGGCTGTTTCTCGCCACTTTCGCCTACGCGATCACGGTCCTACGCACAGTCCGCAACGACGATGCGGCCGGCGCCGAGTTCGTTCCCCAGATCGCGGTCACCGTCGCCTACCTGCTGGCAATGGCCAGCGTCCTGACGCTGGTACTTTTCCTCGGGCATCTGGTCCGCCAGATCCGGATCGAGACGATGCTGAAGCAAGTCAGCGTCGACATCCAGTCCGTAGCGGGCCGCGTGCTCGATCCGCTCGACGAAGACCAAACGCGCGACGAAGACTTCGGACCGTTTCCGCCGGACGGCGCTTCGATCATCACTGCTCGATCCTCGGGCTTCCTGGTTGAAGTCAACGAGCGAGCGCTGCTGGCCTGCGCAGTCAAGGCAGACGCAGTGATCTGGATCGACCGTGCTGTTGGTTCCGGCATTCTGGCCGACGTGCCGGTGGCGTTTTGCTGGCCCGCCCAGTCGCCGGGAACCACCCTCGACGAAGAGCGATTGTCCGCAGTGCGCGACACGGTGGCCGGCGCTCTCACTACCGGTATGGAGCGCACCGGAACCCAGGACATCGGGTACGGGCTCCGTCAGCTGACGGATGTGGTGATCAGGGCACTGAGTCCGGGCATCAACGACCCCACCACCGCAGTGCACGGGCTCAACTCGTGCAGCGCGATTTTGTGTGAATTCACCCGATACCGGCTGGGCCGCCGAATACTCTGCGACGACGACGATGTGGTGCGGGTACTACTGGCGCGACCGGATCTGGCCGAACTGCTCGACCTGGTCTTCAGCCAGCCCCAACATTACGGGGCCAGCGACCCCGCGGTGCTGCAGAGGTTATTGACCATGCTGCGGGAACTCGCGTGGGTGGTGACGCTGGCCGCGGATCGCCAAGCCATCGCCGACCGACTCCGACGTACCGAGATCGTCGCCGCCGAACAGAACTTCGACACCACCGAACGCCGCCGGCTGGATCAGCTCGCCCACCAGGTTCGGGAGGCGCTTGAACAGCGCTGGGCGCCAAGCTGAACACCGTCCGCTGAGCGCCCCGGTCGTTCAGTGTTCGGCGTTGGTCCAATCGAATTCATAGCGAATCCAATTGGTGTCCTCGAACGCGAGATGTAGCCCCTGCGCCTCGACGTCGAAGCTTCCCTGCCCGCAATCTCCCTGCTTCCAAATGAACCCAGTGTCCAGCACGATTGAGACGAGGTGGTCATCGCCGGTGACGGGGTTCTTCAGCGTGCCGCCCTTGGCTTCGCCGACACCGGGCACCCGGAAGCCGCTGTTCATGCCGGCTTCGTCGAGGTCCACCTCGGCTCGCACGATACCGGCGACCTCGAAGGTGGGCCCCAGGATCGCCCACGGCATACCGCCGAGCCGTCCGGTGTAGATCTGGGCGAGTGAGTCGAGCTGTTCATCGCTGACCGCCGGTGGGACGACGAAGACGGCCTTGCCGTCGCCGTCGTGAATCGCCTTGGGCCAGTCGATGATCGCCAGCACTGTGACATCACTGAGATCGACATCCCCGCAGCTGCCCTCGACGAAGTGATTGGCGACCGCGGCCTTGCAGCTACCGTCCGAGGATGTCGGGAACCCATTGAAGTTGCAGGTACAGCCGGGCTGGCAGTTGCAGAACTCGTAGCCGGTTCCCTTGAGTTGCCACATCGTGAGTGTTTCGGTGGGTGACATGTGTCCTCCTAGGCGATGGTGATGATCAGGGACGGGGAGACCAGGAGCGCTAGGCCGAGTGCGGCCAGCACTGGGGCAGCCGCCAACCCGACGCGCTCGCCGTGGGTGAAGTTCTTCTCTGCGACGATCAAGAGGGTGAAGGCCACCATCCACAGCAGGCTCATACTCGCGGTGGCGACCAGTACGGCGAACATCGCCCAGCAGCAGCCGATGCAGAACCCGCCGTGCACCACGCCCATCCGAAACGCGCCGGTCGGTAGCCGCGACGCTCCGCCGTAGCGCAAAAAGAAGCCCAGTGGCGACCGGCAATGCCGCAAGCAGACCGACTTCAGCGGACTGATCTGCCACAGCGCCGCCGCGATCAAGGTAACGCCGGCGGCCCTGCCGGCCCAGGGTTGTCCTTCGGCCACCGGCACCGCGAGCGGGCGCCACGCAAGGTAGGCCGGCACCGCTGTCGCCGTCCACAACACCAGATAACCCCCGACGAAGAACGGCAGCGGCGCGACGGTGTTCCCGGCAGCCGCCCGGGCGTAGAGCTTGACGACGGGCAGGATGGCCGGAAGCATCATCGCCGCCATCATCGCGGTCCAGGCTATGACGAAGGCGCCCAGCGACATCGGGGCGGCCATGTGCTCCATCCCACCGCCCGCCATGTCGGCGGCGACGCGGGCAGACCACACCCACCCGATTCCGGCAAGCACGATCAGGACAAGCGGCACTACGACTCGGATCGGGACGCGCCCATCCGTCGGTTGCTCGGCAACCGGGATCGCAGCGTCGCCCCATCTCATTGGAAGATGCCTTCCTATTCAACAGCGTCGCACAGCCCGGAACAATTGACAACGCTTGCGAAAGCACCACCGACAGTGCCGGCGAAATGCGTCGCTCACCGCGCCGTCGGGATCGCCAACCACCCGCGAGTGTGACGTTCTGCACAGCAGGACACGGCGCGGCGACGTGCAGACACGCGCGCTCGCCGAAGGTTAGGGCAGGCGCGAAAGAACCTGGGCGGTAACTTCATTCACTGCGATACTCACCTGATCGCCGGTCGAGAGATCTTTGACGCCGACGGTGCCGGTCTCGATGTCTCGGTCACCGGCCACCAACGCGAACGACGCACCAGACCGATCAGCGGCACGCATCGCGCCCTTGAGGCCGCGGTTGCCGTAGGCCATGTCGACGCGGACACCGGCGTGCCGCAGCGTCGCCGCCAGCACCACCAAATCACGCTTGGCCCGCTCCCCCAACGGCACGCAGAATACGTCGACCCGGCCGGCCGATCCCACCGCCTTTCCTTCGGCACGCAACGCCAGCAATGTCCGGTCGACACCGAGTCCGAACCCGATACCGGAGAGGTCTTGACCGCCGAGTTGACGCATCAATCCGTCGTAGCGACCGCCACCGCCGATACCGGATTGCGCACCCAGTCCGTCGTGGGAGAACTCGAACGTCGTCTTGGTGTAGTAATCGAGTCCACGCACCATCCGGGGGTTGATCACATAAGGCACCGCTAGCGCATCCAGGTATGCCAGCACCGTCTCGAAGTGCGCCTTGGCGCCCTCGGAAAGATGGTCGAGCATCACCGGGGCATCGGCGGTCATCTCCCGCACCTCCGGGCGTTTGTCGTCCAGAACGCGCAGCGGGTTCAACCGGACCCGACGCCGGGTGTCTTCGTCCAGGTCCAGCCTCAACAGAATTTCCTGCAGCAGCTCCCGGTACTGCGGTCGGCAGCTGTCGTCACCGAGGGAGGTGACCTCCAGACGGAAGTCGGTCAGGCCCAGCGCCCGGAACCCGGCGTCGGCGACGGCGATGACCTCAGCGTCCAGCGCCGGGTCGTCGACACCGATCGCCTCGATGCCGACCTGCTGCAGTTGCCGGTAGCGGCCGGACTGCGGCCGTTCGTAGCGGAAGAACGGTCCCGAATAGCACAGTTTCACCGGCAACTGGCCGCGGTCCAGACCGTGCTCGATCACCGCCCGCATGACGCCGGCGGTGCCCTCGG
>JAGQTR010000447.1 GCA_020438915.1 Mycobacterium sp. | reverse complement strand
CGACCTGGTTCCCCTGAGGGAGGCCCCTTCGAGCGTGCCGCCGCAGACTACGGCTGTGGCGTTGACCGAGTATTCGCCTCCCAGCGCACCCAGTGTTCCGGCTCCTTCGCCGACGCCGGTGCTGCTTTATGCGGGGCTGCGGCGTGAGGTGGAACAAACCGTTGTCGACCAGAACGTCGACTCCACCAGCGCACCGGCCGCGGTGGCGACCACCGCGCAGGCAGCGGGACCGGTGGCGGCGGCCAGCCAACCGGTGTCGCTCTTCACCGCCATCCAGCAATGGATTCAGAAAACGTACTTCGCTGCCTCCCCGGTATTTTCGCCCCAGTCAGTGTCGATGACCATCGAACCGGGGGCGACCAGCCAGCTGTTCGAGTTGGGCGCACTGGACACCGATACCGACACGCTGACCTACGCGATCGCCGGCAAAGCTACCGGGACCGGCACCGCTGCCGGCACGTTGACCATCGTGGGTGAGTCGGCCAGCTACACGCCCCCGGCGGGCTGGGACGGCTCCACGACGTATTCCGACACATTCACCGTCACTGCTACCGACGACCACGCCGGCTTCCATATCCATGGCTTCTCCGGCCTACTGCACATGCTGACGTTCGGCCTGCTCGGGGATTCCGGACACACCGCCACGAGCACAGTCTCTGTGAAAGTTGTTGGCACGCCGGCACCTCCGACACCGCCCACACCCCCAGAGCCCGAACCACCCACACCTCCGACACCGCCCACACCGCCCACGCCCCCAGCGCCCGAACCGCCCACACCACCGCAGCCGCCCGCGCCCGAACCACCGACCACACCAAACCCCGCCCCGGCTGCCGCCGACAGGTCCTATTGGGCACCGCAGCGAGGGGTGGGATTCTCGGTCGGATCCCTGGGTGCGCTGCAGGGTCAAGAGCGGCTGGAGGCAGCGCTGCATGAGGTTGCAGGCCTTGGCTTCACCACGATCCGCACGTGGGGCACCGATGACTACACCGGCCGCATCCTGGAGGCGATCACCCGATTGGACCTGCCGCTGAAGGTGCAGCCGGGTATCTACATCACCCGTGACGCCGAAGCCCGCGGCCAGATCGACTCCGCGCTGGCCATCATCGCTCCGTATGCCGACAAGGTGGTGGGGGTGAGCCTGGGTAACGAGCAGATCGTCGATTGGAACACCTCGTCGACACTGACGGTGCCGCAGGTGATCGGCCAGGTGCAGTACTTCAAGACCAAGTCATCGCTGCCGGTGACCTACGATTTCGCCGGAGAGACGTTCCTGCCCGGTGCCAGCCAGTGGGGTCAGGACCTTGCCGGCCTGGTCCAGCAACTCGACTACGTGAGCGTGCACAGCTACGGCGGAATGTTCGACAACCGCGACAATCCCGCTTGGACGCCGGCACTGCAGTTGGCGTCGGTGAGGTCCTTCGAGACCATGCTGGCCGACAAACTCGACTCGCTCGGGCTCGGGACGAAACCGATCATCCTGGGTGAGACCGGTTGGCAAAGCACGGGTTACAACCCGGCGGTCACCAACCCCGCGAACCAGCAGAAGTACTACGAGCTGGTCTCGAGATACGTCTACGGTCCCGAAGCCCGCTTCGACGGGATGTATTACTTCAACTTCACCGACGAGGCCTGGAAGGGCGGCGACGACCACTGGGGTCTCTTCGGCGAGGGCTCAAACAGCGCGATCGGCTCGTCGAAGTTCACGATCTTGCCGGTAGCGCAGGTCTTGGCGGGCGAATCCCCGCCGCCTCCAACTACTCCCGAGCCCGAGCCGCCCCAGCCTGAGGTGCCTGGTGCTGCGGGCACCTTCCCCGTGTCGTTTGCCAATAACACCGGCGCGTACAGCGATGACGAGATTCATGTGATTGTGCTGGGGCAGGCGACCCCGGGTCAGTGGTCCTGGGTGGATCGCGACGGTGTCGCGCACCGGCTTGATCACAGCGCGGCCAACGCTGCGGGGCATCTGGTGAAGAACGGGGTGAACTACGCGAATATGTCGTTCAGCCTGGCTGAGGCCGCCGGTTTCCGTATCCCCCCGGAATTGCTGGGTGCACGGATCTACGTGTCGCTGGGAGAGCCGCTGTATGTGGGCATCGCGCCGGACAACAGTGGTTGGGTGGGTCCGGATCCGGCCAACCCCACCGACCCTAACTACAACACCGTGTTCGATTGGTACGAGCTGAGCTTCAAGAACGGTGCAGTTCCGTTCGGTGGCAACACCACTCAGGTCGATCAGTTCGGTTTCCCGTTCACGTTCACGCTGACCCAGAACTCCAGCGGCTTCGCGGGCACCCGGGGGATCACCCTGTCCCGCGACGAGGTCTTCCGGCGGTACGAGGAGACGATGCCGGCGGCGTTCCAGGCGCTGATCATCCGGGACGGTGACGGGGAACCGCTGCGCATTGTCGCTCCGCGCAGCCAGCAGCCCGGGGCGCTGTCGACCTGGTTCGACGCGCCGGTCAACTCCTTCTGGACCAAGTACGCCGGCGAGCAGTTCGTATACAACGGACCGGGATTCAGCGTTACCGGCGCCATCGCCAACGGTCAGTTCGCCTACACCGTCACCAGCGCCGCCGGCGCTTCCACCTCCCACAGCATGGTCAAACCGAGCACCGCGGAGGTATGGCGCGCTGACGGGCCGTTCGTGGGCACCGGGCTGCAGGGGGCGTTTCTGGCCCACTTGGACGCGGCGTTCCATCGGGGGGTGAGCACGTCACCGCAGCACTGGGACGACGCGGCTACCTACTATCCGGCCGGGGGACGGTGGAACAACTGGGCGCAGTTCTTCCATGCCAACAGTGTCGGGGGCTTCGCCTACGGCTTCCCCTACGACGACGTCAACAGTCAAAGCTCCGTGCTGATCCTGAACAACTCTCAACCCCTGACCAGCCTCGCCATCGCTATAGGAGGGTGACCTGCCCAGGCTGATCAGCGAGACGAGATCTGTTGTGCGACAGCACCGTAGCGTTCAATGGATTCCGGATCTGCGAGTGCGTTGTACAGCACCAGGCGTGTCGCGGCGTCGGCGTACTTGTCGATCAGTGCATCGGCCAATCCGTCCCACGTCGACTCCGTTGCGAACATGGCGATGTGTTCGTCGGTGATCTGAGCAGCCATGCCCGCGAAATCGCCTGCCTTCTGTTTTTCCCTGATCCGTGCCGTCGTCCCTTCGAACCCGGCCTCGTCCCAGATGAACGCGTAATTCGGCGTGCTCCCGTAGAAACTCATGCTGGCCCGCACCAGCTCGCGCTCCCGTTGCCGCTGCTGGTCGGTGTCGCCGACGATCGTCATCACCGGCACGATCACCGCGATTTCGTGTGGTGACCGCCCCGACCGCGCAGCCCCCTGCGCCAGTTTCGGGATCACATGTCGGGCGATGTACCCGGGCTCGCCGAGCGGATGCACATGGATTCCGTCGGCAACCTCACCGGCCATCC
>JAGQTR010000446.1 GCA_020438915.1 Mycobacterium sp. | reverse complement strand
ACAAGCTCGAGGTCTGGGACTCCCCCAACTCTGCCGGCGTCATCATCGACGCGGTGCGCGCCGCGAAGATCGCCAAGGATCGCGGCGTGGGCGGTCCGGTCGTCGCTGCCTCGGCCTACCTGATGAAGAGCCCGCCGCAGCAGTTGGCCGACGATGTGGCCCGCGAACAACTCGAGGAGTTCATCGAGGGCTGAGCTCGATATTCTGCGCGGGCGACTCGACCGCTGATTTGCGTACGGTGGAAACTGTGAGCTTCCCACTTCGTATCGGCGTGCAACTGCAACCCCAACATGCATCGCAGTACAGCCATCTCCGCGACGCGGTGCGTCGTTGCGAGGACCTCGGCGTCGACGTCGCCTTCAACTGGGACCACTTCTTCCCGCTGTACGGTGACCCCGACGGGGCGCACTACGAATGCTGGACGATGCTGGGCGCGTGGGCTGAGCAGACGTCACGCATCGAGATCGGCGCGCTGGTCACCTGCAACTCCTACCGCAACCCGGAACTGCTGGCCGACATGGCACGCACTGTGGACCACATGTCGGACGGCCGCCTGATCCTGGGCATCGGATCCGGTTGGAAGAAGCGGGATTACGACGAGTACGGCTATGAGTTCGGCACGGCGGGCAGCCGGCTGGACGACCTGGCCGAGGCCATGCCGCGCATCGGGGGGAGGCTGGCGAAGCTCAACCCGCAGCCCATGCGTGATATTCCGATTTTGATCGGCGGAGGCGGAGAGCGTAAGACACTTCGGCTGGTCGCTGAGTACGCCGACATCTGGCACTCGTTCTCCGACCGCGACAGCTACCCGAGCAAGGCCGACGTCTTGGCCCGCCACTGCGCCGACGTCAGCCGGGACCCGGCAGTCATCGAACGTGCCGCCGAGGTGAAGGGCCGCGACGTGGATGCGTTGTTGGATGACGCCGAGGCGCTGGCCGGTCTGGGCATCACGATGCTGACGATCGGGGTCAACGGGCCCGACTACGACATGACCCAGGCCGAGGTACTGTGCCGTTGGCGGGACCGGCGTCTGGCAGACGCCTGAACCCGCCGACCATTGGCCCCCCGGCTGCTCAGCCCTGCGACACCAAACACGTTAGACTGTCGAATCATGATGGAGACAGAACCGCAGGTCCGCGAGCTGGCAGGCGAACTGCAGCGCGTGCTATCCAAGGTTCTTTCCGTGCTCCGCCACACCGGCCGTACCTCGACCTCTGGCGACCTGACGTTAGCTCAGCTCTCCATCCTGCTGACCCTGCTTGATCAGGGGCCCATTCGCATGACCGAATTGGCCGCTCGCGAGCGGGTCCGCACACCTACCACCACGGTCGCGATCCGACGACTCGAGAAGCTGGGGTTGGTCAAACGGTCGCGCGATCCGTCGGACCTGAGGGCGGTCCTGGTGGACATCACGCCCGAGGGACATGCGCAGCACCGGGAAGCGTTGGCCTCCAGGCAAGCTCACCTCGCCGCACTTCTCAGCAAGCTCAGCGCGGACGAACT
>JAGQTR010000445.1 GCA_020438915.1 Mycobacterium sp. | reverse complement strand
TGTTGACCGGGCCGCCCAGGTCGAAACACATCATCAGGCCGAGGATGACCCCGAGGAAGATCGCCGACGTACCGGACATGCCGTTGAGCCACTCGGTCAGGCTGGTGTTGACCCACGCCAGCGGCCGGCCCACCAAGAAGAACATGATCAGCCCGACGAACAGGGAGGCGAACAGCGGGGTGATGACCACCGGCATCAGGCCGCGAAACCATTGCGGGACCTTGAGGTTACTGATCCACAGTGCCGCGAAGCCGGCGATCACACCGCCGACGATGCCGCCGATGAAGCCGCCGCCCACGAATACCGCCAGTGCACCGGCGGTGAATCCCGGTGCGAGACCGGGCCGGTCGGCGATCGCGAACGAGATGTAGCCGGCCAGTGCCGGTACCAGGAAGCTGAACGCCAGCCCGCCGAGGGTGAACAGGACTGCCCCCAGATACTGGGTGAATCCACCGTCCGGCAGGTTGGTCAGCGAGTTGTTGAGCGCGATGTCGTTGCCGTTGTCGGTGATGTCGTAGCCGGCGAACAGGAAGCCCAGCGCGATCAGCAGACCGCCTGCCGCCACGAACGGGATCATGTAGCTCACACCGGTCAGCAGGATCTGACGGGTTCGGGTGCCCCAACCGACATTGCCCGACGGGGCCGAGCGCGCCCCGGCGTCGCTGCCCGAGCTCTCGACCCGCGCTGCGTTCGGATTGTCCGCTGCAGCAACCGCTTCAGCGACCATCTTGGCGGGCTCGTTGATCGCGCGCTTCACCCCGGAGGCGATGACGGGCTTGCCCGCGAATCGGCCCTTGTCCTTTACCCCGACGTCGGTGGCGAAGATGACGGCGTCGGCCGCGGCGATGGTCTCGGCCGGCAGCGGGGTGCTGCCCGATGAACCCTGCGTTTCCACGACGAACGTGACACCGGCCTCCTTGGCCGCTGCGGCGAGCGCGTCGGCGGCCATGTAGGTGTGCGCGATACCCGTCGGGCAGGCGGTGATCGCCACGATGGATTTGGCCGCCTTGGTCTCTGGGGGAGCTGCCTCTGAGGGCTTTGGCGCGGCACTCGGTGCCGCCGTCGGAGCGGGATTGACCACGCCGTCGACGAGGTCGACCACCGCGGCCGCGGTATCGGCGTTGCGTAGTGCCTCGACGAAGTCCTTTCGCACCAAAGCCCTTGCCAGACTGGAGAGCAGCTTCATGTGTTGCTGACCGCCGGAGTCCGGGGCGGCGATCAGGAAGGCCAGGTCGGCGGGCCCGTCCGGAGCGCCGAAGTCCACCGGCGGCCGCAGGCGGGCGAACCCTATGGTCGGGGTGTCGACGTACGGCGATCGGCAGTGTGGGATCGCGATGCCTCCGGGCAGACCGGTAGCGGACTGGTCCTCGCGCGCCATGGCGGCGCCGATCAAGCCCGCGCTGTCGGTGGTGCGACCGGCGGCGGCCAGGCTGTCCGCCAGCCGGGCGATGACCGCGTTCTTGCCGCCCTCGACCTCGGCGTCGAGCAGTACCAGATCAGCGGTGATGATCGGTGGTGAAGAAGAGGAACTGGTCATAGCGCTACTCTCGTCTTTAGTGGTCAAGGGGTGGCGGGAATCGACGTAATCGGTTTGACCTGAACGGCATTCAAATCGATCTGCGCGGGAGTCGGCAGGGTGGTTCCAGGTAGGGCAGCCGCGGCGCTGCCGTAGGCGACGGCCATCTGTAATCGCTGCGGGGCGACCGCACCCCCCGCTTCGGCGCGGACGTATCCCGCCAGCGACGAGTCGCCGGCACCCACCGTACTGCGGGGGACAATCGGTGGTGGCGTAGCCAGCCAGGCGCCGTTCTGGTCGACCAGCACGGCCCCCGAAGCGCCGAGCGTGGCCAGCACGGCTCCGATGCCCCTTTCGATCAGCTCGCGGGCCGCGGCTACGACAGGCTCTGGATCACCTTGTTCGACCGCATCTTCGAGCATCTGTGGGGAGTATCCGAGCACGCCGGCCAGCTCTTCGGCGTTGGGTTTGATCAGGTCCGGAGCGCCGCGGTCCAGCGACGCTACGAGCGCGGCCAGCGGAGCGTCAGACGTATCGACGGCGATCCGACAGGGGAGCGACGACAGGAGCGCGACGACCTCGCCGTACCAGGTGTCCGGAACGCCGGGGGGCAGGGAACCCGACATCACCACCCAGTCCGCCCCGGCGGCGGCCTCGAGCACGGCGGCGGTGAGCGCGTGCACCGATGCCGCATCGAGCTCCGCGCCCGGCTCGTTGAGCTTGGTGGTGGTGCCGTCCTGCTCGGTGATGGTCAGGTTTGTCCGTGCGGGTTCAGCGGTGGGGACCACCCGGTAGGTCACGCCGGCGGATTGCAGGTCGCGCAGCAGCGGGTCGTTGGTCGCCGCCGGGAGCACCGCCAGGGCGTCGAGGCCGGCCATTATCAGTGCGCGCGCTACGTTGACGCCTTTGCCGCCGGCCTGACTGGTCACCGAGCTGACACGGTGGACGGCGCCTCGGGTGAGCGGCGTCGGGAGCGTGACGGTGCGATCGATGCTCGGGTTGGGCGTCACTGTGACGATCACGATGTTCCTCCTGCGCAGATGACTTCGATTCCGCACTCGTTGAGCTCGTCGCGGTCGGCAGTGCTGATCTCGGGGTCGGTGATGAGGGTGTCGACACTGGTGATGGGCGCGAAGCTGACGAAGTCCTCGCGGCCCACCTTGGACGAGTCGGCAGCAACGACGACGTAGTTGGCGGCCTGCACCATCGCCCGCTTCACCGCGGCCTCGTCCCCGTCGGGGGTGGACAGGCCATGGCGCACACTCAGGGCATTGGTGCCGATGAAGGCGATGTCGACCCGCAGTTTCTCCAACATGCCCAGGGTCTGGTCACCGACAGCGGCCTGGGTGACGCCGCGGACCCGCCCGCCGAGCAACTGCAGCGACACCGAGCCCACGGTGGCCAACCTGGCCGCGATCGGCACCGAGTTGGTGACGACCACCAGTGGGCGGTCGGTGGGAACCTGTGCCGCGATGCGCATCGTGGTCGTGCCGGCGTCCAGCAGCACGGTGGCCCCGCTCAGGGGAAAGAACTCCGCAGCGGCCACCGCGATCGCATCCTTTTCGCCCGAGCGGGTTACGTCCCGTTCGTTTACGCCGGGTTCGACCAGGTGCAGCGACCGGACCGGGACGGCGCCGCCGTGTACGCGGCGCACGATGCCGGCCTTGTCCAGAACGGCTAGGTCGCGCCGCACCGTCTCGGTGGTGACGTCGTAGGCCTGCGCCAGCTCGGTAACCGATGCGCGGCCCTTGGACATCACCAGCGAGGCGATGGCCTCCTGCCGCTCTTCGGGATACATAACGCTCCGTGCTGATGGGGATGCGGACAGGGACGGGGATTGGGGCGCGCGGACTCGACTGTGGATGCTCGACTGTGGACGTCTGTGTGGATATAAGCCCACTTTGCTGTTGATATAGTTTGTTTTACTCCTGTTCATGTTGACTTGTCAAGGTTTTCTTGTAACCTTGTTCACATGACTGCGCCTAATTCGCTCACATCACAGGCTTCGGAACCAGGTCTGGCCGCGGACCAGGTTCTGCAGGGTGTTCCCGTCGTCAGCGGGGTCCAATACGGGCCGGTGATCCGGCCCGGCAAGTTGCCTGACGTGAACTCCGGGCCCGCCGAAGACGCGGCGGTGGTCGACCCGACGGCGGAGAGCGAGCGCTTCGCCGCGGCCGCGGCGGCGGTGGCGGCCCGGCTGCGCGACCGGGCCGCGCATGCGACCGGTGTCGCGTCCGAGGTGCTTGCCGCGACGGCTTCTCTTGCCCAGGACCGTGCCTGGCTCGGCGCCGCCGAGAAGCGGATCAAAGACGGGGCGCCGGCGGTACGCGCCGTCGTCGATGCCGTCGACCAGTTCGTGGAGCTGTTCACCCAACTCGGCGGGTTGATGGCCGAGCGGGTCACCGACCTTCGCGACATTCGTAACCGCGTCATCGCCGAGCTCAACGGGTTGCCCGAACCGGGTGTTCCGCTGCCCGAGGAGCCCTCGATCCTGTGCGCCGAGGACCTCG
>JAGQTR010000444.1 GCA_020438915.1 Mycobacterium sp. | reverse complement strand
CCGCAGGTGATGTCGATGAGCACCGCCTCACCCATCTTGTGGCCTTCGGTGCGGCCCAATCCACGCTGAGTGGCCCACCGGCCGTTCCCGTCCATCACCACCGCAACGTGATTGGGCACCTGGCCAGCCGGAATCTGGGGCGCGGAAGCCTTGGAGGTGTGCTGCGGCGGTCGGGCGAACCTGCCGTTGGTGCGCGCCGGCAACTCCGGAAAGACGACAGGCCAACTGGACTTGTCCGGGAAGCTCGGATAGTCCTCAGGCGCCGGCGGCAGCTGCGGATAGCCGTTCTTCCCCGTCCGCTTGGTTGCCATGCGCCATATCCTGCCCGATGTCGTGCGCGAGCCGCCGACGCCATGCGGAGATAGGGGCGCGATCTACCCGCTAGCTGGGCTTTCTGCTCTTCGCGCAAGCGCTCATCGCCGCTCGACAAGTGGCAACGTCCGCAACTGCCGTTCCAGATGCCACTGCAGGTGCGCGGCCACCAGCCCGCTGGCCTGGCTGCGGTGCTGCGACGAGGACGTCTGTGCATGGTCCCAGTCGCCCTCGTAGAGCGCGGCCATCAGGTCCAGCACACCCTGCGGCGGCGTCACCGACCCCGACGGTCGGCAGTGCACGCACACACTTCCGCCCGCCGCGACATGAAATGCCCGGTGCGGACCCGGAGTCGCGCACCGAGCGCATTCGGTCAATGACGGCGCCCACCCGGTGATCCCCATCGCGCGCAGCAGGTAAGCGTCCAGGACGAGTTCACGGGGGCGACCGGCATCGGCCACCGCGCGCAGCGCGGCCACGGTCAGCCGGTGCAGCGCGGGCGCCGGAGCGCGCTCCTCCCCGGCGAGCCGCTCGGCGGTTTCCAGGACCGCGCAAGCACAGGTGTAGCGACCGTAGTCGCAGACGATGTCCGAGGCGAACGCGTCGATCGCCTGGACCTGGGTCACGATGTCGAGATTGCGGCCCGGATGCAACTGAACATCGATGTGCGCGAACGGTTCCAGCCGCGCGCCGAACTTACTGCGGGTGCGCCGCACCCCTTTGGCCACCGCCCGCACCAATCCGTTGTCACGCGTGAGAAGGGTCACAATGCGGTCGGCTTCGCCGAGCTTGTGCTGGCGCAACACCACCGCTCGATCCCGATACAGACGCATCCGGTCAGTCTCCCACTGTCAACCGACGGAAACCGGTCCGCAGCGCCGATACTCTCCTAAGTGATGGCTGAATCACCCCGCAACTACCCCACCCTGACTCACCAGCTGTATCAGCTGGCGAGCGGTGCGTCCACGGCCAGCGAACTGGTACGCCGATCAGTGGAAGCGATCGAGGCGAGCCAGCCCACTCTCAACGCCTTCCGAGTTGTGCTCACCGACCAGGCGATCGTCGACGCGGCTGACGCCGACCGTAAACGCAAAGCAGGCGTAGATCTTTCGCAGCTTCCGTTGCTGGGCATACCCATCGCCGTCAAAGACGATGTCGACGTCGCCGGCGTGCCCACCCGGTTCGGCACCGCCGGCCGCGACGACGACACCATGCGGATTCCCGAGGCCGACTCCGAGGTCGTCCGGCGGCTGCGCACCGCAGGTGCGGTGATCGTCGGCAAGACCAACACCTGCGAATTGGGCCAATGGCCATTCACCAGCGGCCCGGCGTTCGGGCATACCCGAAACCCCTGGTCGCGGGACCACACCCCGGGCGGTTCGTCGGGCGGTAGTGCCGCCGCCGTCGCGGCTGGCCTGGTTGCGGCGGCGATCGGCTCCGACGGAGCGGGCAGCGTCCGCATTCCGGCGGCCTGGACCCACCTGGTCGGAATCAAACCGCAGCGGGGGCGTATCTCGACCTGGCCACTACCCGAGGCGTTCAACGGCATCACCGTCAACGGCGTGCTGGCCCGCACCGTGACCGACGCTGCGCTGGTGCTCGATGCCGCATCGGGCAACGCGCCCGGCGATCTGCACAAGCCACCGCCGGTGCAGGTGTCGGACTACCTGTCTCGGGCGCCGGGGCCACTGCGCGTCGCGCTGTCGACAAAGTTCCCGTTCACCGGTTTCCGGGCCAACCTGCACCCCGAAATCCGTTCCGCGCTGGAGCAGGTTGCCGGACAGCTCGAACAGCTGGGTCACACCATGGTGGCCGCCGACCCGAACTACGGCCTGCGCATGTCGTGGAACTTCCTGGCGCGATCCGCCGCAGGCATCCCGGAGTGGATCGAGCGGCTCGACCCAGACGTGAGGTTGGACAAGCGCACCCGGTCCAATGCGCGGATGGGCCGGCTGCTTTCGCAACACATCCTGCGAAAGGCCCGCAATCACGAGAGGGCGACACAGCAGCGGATCGGCTGGATCTTCAACCTGGCCGACGTCGTGCTCGCGCCCACGACCGCCCAGCCACCGCCCAAGGTCGACGCGTTCGACAGGCTCGGTCCGATGGCCACCGACCGCGCCATGATCCACGCCTGCCCGGTGACGTGGCCATGGAACCTCGTGGGCTGGCCGTCGATCAACGTACCTGCCGGATTCACATCCGAGGGCCTGCCCATCGGGGTTCAGCTCATGGGCCCGGCACACAGCGAACCGTTGCTGGTGTCACTGGCAGCCGAACTGGAGGCCATCAACGGTTGGGCTTCGCGGGAGCCGCAGAACTGGTGGGACACTCGCACCGACAGAGCCGGACCTAGCGGCGAATCTGACCGGTCCGCACTCGACCGCGCACCAGGTCGCGTAATGTCCCGGCTGTGAACGTCAGCAAGATAGTGCGCGCCCTGCCTGCGGTGGCGCTGGTGGGGACTGCGATCGCGGGTATGCCGGACGCCCACGCGGACAATCGGCGCCTCAATGAGAGCGTCGTTGTCAACGTCTACACCGTTCAGTACCAGCACGGCTGCAAGACCGAGATCGAGATCAACCCGAAGCTCCGGCTGGCCGCGCAGTGGCACGCCAACGACGTGCTCAACAATCGCGCCCTCAACGGCGATATCGGCTCCGACGGCTCGACAACCCAGGACCGGGCGAACCGCGCCGGCTTCGTGGGCGTGGTGGCCGAGACGGTGGCGATCAACCCTGCGTTGGCCATCAGCGGCATCGAAATCATCAACCAGTGGTACTTCCGGCCCGACTACATGGCCATCATGTCGAACTGTGCGAACACCCAGATCGGGGTGTGGTCGGAAAACACCTGGGACCGCTCCGTAGTGGTCGCGGTCTACGGCCAGCCCGGCTAGGCGTTTTCGGCACAATCTCAGAAGCCAAGCCGCCCGAGTTGTTTGGGGTCGCGCTGCCAGTTCTTCGCGATCTTGACGCGCAGATCGAGGTAGACCTTGGTGCCGAGCAACTTCTCGATCTGGGTACGAGCTGCGGTGCCCACCTCGCGCAGCCGCGCGCCGCCCTTGCCGATCACGATGCCCTTCTGGGAGTCGCGCTCGACGTAGAGGATGGCGTGCACGTCAATCAACTCTTCGTGGTCGGGGCGATCGGGCCGCTGTTCGATCTCCTCGATGACGACAGCCAGCGAGTGCGGTAGCTCGTCGCGGACCCCCTCCAGCGCGGCCTCGCGGATCAGCTCCGCGATCAAGGTCTCCTCGGGTTCGTCGGTGAGCTCCCCATCGGGATAGAACGCCGGACCCGGCGGCAGCTGCGCGGCCAGCACGTCGACGAGCACGTCGAGCTGGGCGCCGGAGGTCGCCGACACCGGCACGATCTCGGTGTCCGGCCCGACCAGCTCGCTCACCGCCATCAGCTGCTCGGCGATCCGGTCCTTGGACACAAGGTCGATCTTGGTGACGATCGCGATCAGCGTCGTCCGCGGTGCGACGGCGCGGATCTGCTCGAGGATCCACCGGTCCCCTGGCCCGATCTTCTCGTTGGCGGGGATACACAGTCCGATGACGTCCACCTCGGAATAGGTGCCCTTGACCAGGTCGTTGAGCCGCTGCCCCAGCAGGGTGCGGGGGCGGTGCAGTCCGGGGGTGTCGACCAGCACGATCTGAAAGTCCTTGCGGTGCACGATGCCGCGGATGGTGTGCCGGGTGGTCTGCGGCCGGTTCGACGTAATCGCTACCTTGGTACCGACCAGCGCATTGGTCAGCGTGG
>JAGQTR010000443.1 GCA_020438915.1 Mycobacterium sp. | reverse complement strand
TCTGCTGGTTGGCGGCGTTGATCTCATCCTGGCTGGAGCCGTCGGGTTCGGCCGAGTTGACCTTGATGCCGTACTTGTCCGAGAAAGCCGCGATGATCGCGCCGTAGTTGGCCCAATCTGACGGCAGTGCAATCACATTGAGCTCGCCCTCGGCTTTCGCGGCCTCGATCAACCCGTTCATGCCGCCAAAGTCCTCGGCGGAGGTGGCCTCGCCGGCCAAGGCTACCGAGGACTTCTCGGCGTCCCCGTTGTCCTTGCCAGCCGGAGCGCACGCCACCGCACCGAGGACGAGCAGCACCGACGCCGCGCCGGCAATGACGCTGAACAGCCCGGAGCGCAACGGTGCGGTGATCCGCGAAACGGTCATGCCGAACCTTCCGATAAGCGCCGAGGCGTCTCGGCAACCCGGTGGTTACCGCGCCGCCACCGCGCGGTGAACGTGCCCGGCGAGTCGTGGGCACCTTACCGTGGAGTTATGGCGGATTTCGATGCTGTGGCCGCATTCGCGGCCGCCCCCGTCGCCGTGCTGGGTACCACCGGGGCCGGGGGTGCGCCCCACCTGGTGCCGGTGGTTTTCGCGTTATCCGACCAGAGCGGCGACCTGCTCTACACCGCAGTCGACGCCAAACCCAAGTCCACCCACCGGTTGCGGCGGCTGGCCAACATCGAGGACAACGCCGCGGTGAGCCTGCTGGTCGATCATTACGACGAGGACTGGTCCCGGCTGTGGTGGGTACGCCTCGACGGTACCGCCACGATCCATCGCGACGGCGACCAGATCGAGACCGGCCGCGCGCTGCTGCGCGCGAAGTACGACCAATACCGCAGGGTCGAGCTGGACGGCCCGGTTATCGAAGTGCGGATCCACCGCTGGTCGTCCTGGCGAGCGGACCCGTCGCTAGCCGGGTGAGGCGTTATCGCTGATCGGTGACCACGGTCTCCAGCGCCTCGAGTTGCTCCTCATAGGCTCCCTCGTCCCTTCCCAGTGCGATGGTGCCCGCCGCCATCGCCAAGGTGGAAACCGCGATCGCGACACCGTCCCAGCGCCCGACATCGAGCTGCTCGCCGAGCACGATCGCCCCGAGGAGCACCGCGACCACGGGTTCGAGCACCAGCATCGTCGGCACCGACGTCTGCAGCGACCCGGCATGGAACGCCGACTGCTGCAGCAACATCGCCAATACCCCCAACAACACCAGGAGGTACAACACCGGCGTGGTCAGCACCGCCATCGGGCCGTCATGGGTCAGCACGTGCATGACGAGTTTGGTCAGCACTGCGACGACGCCGAACAGCACGCCGACCGCGACCGCCAGCAGGACCGCCCGGCGCCAGCCCACGATACGGATCGCGACGAGCACACAGGCCGACACCGCTGCGGTGCAGACCACCGCGACGACCGCGGAGGTGGACAACGACGCTTCGTAGTCCCCCGGACGGGCCTTCGCCAGAACCACGAACACCGCCAGCGCCGCGGTGAGCAGCATGGCCCAAGCCCACTCCCCGCGGGTTACCCGCCGCTGCGCAAGCCGGGCGCTGAGCGGCAGCGCGAACAGCAGTGCCGAGGTAAGGATGGGCTGTACCAGCAACAAGGATCCCTTGGCCAGCGCCAGCGCCTGGAACACGTAGCCGGCGATTGCCGCCGCGGTACCCGCCCACCACAGCGGCCGACGGATCAACGTTCGAATCATCACCGGGCTGACCCCGAGCTCTGCGGGGACGTCGATGGTGGCGCGCTGACGCACCACGATGCCGATGGCCAGGAAGGCCGCCGAAAGCAGTGCCAGCGCAACGGTCACGCTGTGGTCGATAACTGCGCCTCCCACAGCGGCGGGCCCCCTTCAGCTCGGTGTCGACCAACAACGGTGTTCAACCAACGGTGTCTATTAGAAGACGATCCGCTGGACAAGGACAGCACACTGCACGGCTCGGCGCGCCAGCCGACCCCGGTTTGGTGTGCTAATTCAGATCTCCGGCGGTGACGGCGGTGTCGTCGCCGAACCATTTCTCTTTGATGAGGTTGTAGGTGCCGTCTTCTCGCATCTGGAACAGGGCCTGGTTCACCGGCTTCCGCAACGCGCTGCCGATCGCGAACACAAAGCCTTGGTCTTCCTCCTGGAACACCGGTCCAGCCAGGACCGCAACGCCTTCACCGCGGTGAGCGACGTAGTAGCGCAGGGCGGGCGCGTCGAAGACCACCGCCTGGTAACCCTCTTCTCGAAGAAGGTGATATGCCTGTTCGACGGTCCGGGTCTCGGTTGCATCGATACCCATCGTGCGCAGAAAGTCCGCTGCCGTCGTATCCGCCACCGTCGCAACTGACTTCCCGTACAGGTCGGCTGGCCCATTGATCTTAGATTCGAGCTTCGCGACGGTGAGGGTGGCGCTCAGATTGGCTGAGTAGAACGCGACGAAGACGATGCCGGCGAAGCCCCACAATATCGCCAGCATCTTGGTGAACGTTCGGGTTGCCGACGTGCTCTGCCGTCCGACTAGCGAACCGATACCCCATCCGAAAGATTGAAAGATGCCGGGGAAGTAGGACCGCGACACCACCGGCTTGGTACTGCGGCGCTCGATGAGCCAGAAGATATGCGCGGGGATGATGCTGACGACGACGGCGGCGCTCAGCCAGATGAGCATCGTCCTGGAGAACAGCAGATCGAGGTAGCCGCCCAACCCGGGTACCGACGGGCGGGTGTCCTGGACGGGTACGAGGATCTGCAGTCCGCCGTCAAGGGTGGGCTGAGAGAAGTCGAACGCTTTCTCACGCTGAGAGGTCAGCGATATCGCGCCGAGAGCCACGTCGGCTCCCCCGTCGTTCACAGCCGCCAACTGCCCTCGAACATCATCGGTAACCAGGTAATCGGTAGTGAATCCGAGACGGTCTGCCACCTGATTCCATAAGTCGATGCTGAAGCCGGTCCACTCGCCGCTGCTTGTCTGCATCACGAATGGCTCGTAGGAGTGGATGGCGACGGTGATCGGCTTCGGAGCAGGTTCCGGGCTGGGTTCGGGCTGAGCCGCGGCGGGCACAGCCATACCGAGTATCCCGAGGCAGAACACCACCGCGGCCAACGCGTACCAGCGCACACTTTCCCCTTTTCTGCAGGAAATCGAGAGCCCTTTGAAACACTACGACCCGCTCCCCTGCCACGGGCAGGGGGCCACCGATCGTGTTTCAGGGCTGGCGAACTGGGCATTCCGGTGTCATGAATCTACGAAGGTTGGTGATGGTCGCCGGTGTGGCGGTGTTGTTGGTCGGTGTCATCGCGCTGCTGATGCCGGTGTCGGTGCCCGGCCCCGACGCCAGCATCGGTTGCGGAAATGGCCTGAGCGCCGACCTCTCACAGGCCCGCGCTGCCGACAGCGGGAACCTGGCAAACCTGCCCGTCATCAACGAGATCGTCCCGCACACCAACTACGTCGCCGAGTGTGAATCGGCACTGTCCTCCAGGCGGTCGTGGTCGATCCCGGTCGCCGTCGTCGGCCTGGCGATGCTGGCCGGGTCGTTCTTCATCGGTGAGCGGGCGGGGCGCGGCTCTTCCTGAGATCACGTCTGGAGATGCGGGGTTGTCCGGTTCCGGCGAAGGGGTTCGCGGCCCGGCGGCTGCGGCGGTGGCGGCAGCAGCGGCTCACGGCGTTCCACCGCCACGGTCGTCGGTTTGTCAGTGTTGATCTCGAGGAGTTCGTCTGCGTGGCGGATGGTCAGCGTGCCGTGCGGACCGTCGCGCAGCGTGTAGGTAACCCAGGTGTGGTCGACCTCGACGGTGACCCGAAAGTCACGCCAGCGCAACCGGAATCGCAACCTGCTGATCGCCGACGGCAGACATGGGTTGAGCGCCAGCACGCCCTGATCGTCACGCAGGCCTCCGAAACCGCTGACCAGGGCCGTCCAGCTGCCCGCCAACGACGCTAGGTGTAGACCATCGCCGGTGTTGTGGTGCAGGTCGCGTAAATCGATCAGCGCGGCTTCATAGAGGTAATCGTGGGCGAGCTCAAGGTGACCGACTTCGGCACACATGACCGCCTGGATGCACGCAGACAGCGACGAATCCCGGGTCGTGCGTCGCTCGTAGTAGTCGACGTTGCGGGCCTTCTGCTCAAAGGTGAACGCGTGGCTCTGCCAGTGCATCGCCAACACCAGGTCGGCCTGCTTGATCACCTGCGCGGGATAAAGCCGCACGTAAGGTTCGTGCAACAGCAGTGGATACCGCGTGTTGGCAGTGAAATCCCATTCGCGCAGTGTCGTGAAGCCGTCGCACTGCGGATGTACACCCAGCTCCTCGTCATAGGGGATGTGCACTGCACCGGCAGCGTCGCGCCACGCCGCGGTCTCCTCGGTACCCACCCCCAACTCGGCGGCGGCGTCGGGATTTCGTGAGCACGCCTCGGCCGCGGTGCGCAGGTTCGCAGCGGCCATCAGGTTCGTGAACACGTTGTCCCGCACGACCGCGGTGTACTCGTCGGGCCCGGTCACTCCGTCGATGCGCCATGTTCCGTGACGGTCGTGGTGCCCGAGGGACACCCACATCCGCGCGGTCTCGACGAGTACCTGCAAACCGCACTGCTGCTCCAAGGAATCGTCTCCGGTCACCACCCGGTACCGTTCGAACGCCATCGCGATTCCGGCGTTGACGTGAAACGCGGCGGTGCCGGCGGGCCAATAGGCCGAGCATTCCTCACCGTGGATGGTCCGCCACGGGAAGCTCGCGCCCAACAGGTCAAGCTCGGCTGCGCGATCGCGCGCCAGGTCCAGTGTCGATGCCCGCCATCGCAGCGCGTCCGCCGCCGCGCGGGGTGCGGTGTAGGTGAGCACCGGGAGCACGTAACCCTCGGTGTCCCAAAAGGTGTGCCCGTCATAGCCGGTCCCGGTGAGACCCTTGCTCGCGATGGCGCGGCACTCTGCACGCGCACTGGCCTGCAGCACGTGGAACAGGCCGAAGCGAACTGCCTGCTGACAATCGGCGTCGCCGTCGACCTCGACATCGGCGCAGTCCCAGAAATCATCGAGGTACTCGCGCTGCGAGTCCACCAATCCCTGCCAGCCGCTGTAGCGGGCACTGGCGATGGCAGCGGCCGCCTGGGCGCGCAGGGCTGGGCGGGAGCGCAGACTCGACCAGCCGTACGCCAGGTACTTGACCACACGCAGCCGCTCCCCGGCTTTCAATTCGCACACCACCGAGGTGCGCGCCCAATCGTCACCGGCATCACCACTGATATCCACCCGTCCAGGGGCTTCCACGACGTGGTCCATTGCCGCGGCCATCATCAGCTTGGTCGCGCGGGTGCGGTGGATCAGCAGCGCGCCGTTCTCGCTGATCTCGTGCTGCACCGGTTCGAGCGGATCTTTGAGCACCGCCGCGACACGCGGATCATCTTGTGCCGCAGGCTGATCCTCGTTGGCCACCAGCTCGGACTGCAATATGACACGCACGTCGTCGCCGACCGCCTCCACCTGATACTCGATGGCCGCGAGTCCACGTTGGGCCAGCGAGACCAGCCGGGTGGAGACCACCCTGACCTGCTTACCCGACGGCGACTTCCATTCCGCGGTGCGTTTCATGGTGCCCGACTGCATGTCGAGAGTCCTTTTGTGCGAGAGCAACTCGCCGTATCGGATATCGAACGGCTCGTCCTCCACCAAAAGCCGGATGAGCTTGCCGTTGGTGACGTTGACGATCGTCTGCCCGTCTTCGGGATCGCCGTACCCCGCCTCCCCGTACGGCAACGGACGAATTTCGTAGAACCCGTTCAGGTATGTGCCGGGCAGGCCATGTGGCTCACCTTCGTCGAGGTTTCCCCGCAGCCCGATGTGACCGTTGGACAACGCGAACAACGACTCGGTCTGCGGCAGTAGGTCGAGCCGGAGTTCGGTTTCGCAGATCAGCCACGGATCGACGGGGAACGCTTCGTCAGCGATCATCATGGCGAAAGCAACTCCCCCAGATCGGTGACGACGACATCGGCCCCGTGCTCCCGCAACGCTTCTGCCTGACCGGCCCGGTCGACACCGACTACCAGACCGAAACTCCCGGCGCGACCGGCCGCCACCCCGGACAGGGCATCCTCGAACACCGCCGCATCAGCCGGGTCCACCTCGAGCAGTTCGGCAGCACGCAGAAACGAGTCCGGGGCGGGCTTCCCGGGTATCCGCTCGGTGCGCAATGTGACTCCGTCGACTCGATGCTCGATAAGGCCGTCCAGTCCGGTCAACTCGAGCACCTCGCGGGTGTTGGCGCTCGATGACACCACCGCGCGCCGCAGGCCCGCCTCCGCGACGGCCTGCAGATAGCGCCGGGATCCCTCGAACACCGTGACACCGTCGGCGCGCAGGTGCTGGAGAAAGAGTCGGTTCTTGTCAGCACCCATGTCGCTCACCGCATCGTCGTCGACGGTGATGTCGCGACTGTCCAGAAAGGAACGAATCCCGTCCTCCCGCGGCTTTCCGTCGACGTATGTCTCGTAATCGGCGCCGGCGTCGAAAGGCACGAACGGCTGCGCCCCTGACCCCATCGCCGCAGCGCGAGCGCGCAGGTACTCGTCGAACATCGTTTTCCAGGCGCGCCGGTGCACGCTGGCGGTGTCGGTGAGCACGCCGTCGAGGTCGAACAGACACGCGTGGATCCGGTCAGGCAGGCCGAGCATCCCCCACTCATACCCCGTTGCGCCCGGGTTCAACGCAGAACACGCGGACGCCCGGCTCAGCGTAAGCGGACCGCCGTCCTCGCTTGAGCGTGCTCGGTCAGCCGATGCCGAACATCGTGCGCAGCTCGACAGTGCGCCACCAGATCATCACACCGAACGCCACCACCAGCGCGAGGGTTTCGCCGGCCTGCACGAGGTTGCGCTGTTGTCTGGGTGCGTATGCATAGCCGGCGGCCACCGCGGCTCCGACGACCAGCCCGCCGATGTGGCCCTGCCAGCTGATGTTCTGCGAACTGACCAACGGGACGACGAACGTGAAGACCAGGTTGAGCGCGATGATGGCGACAACCCCCCGGACATCCATCTTCAGTTTGCGGCCCACCACGAATGTCGCACCGAACAGCCCGAACACCGCACCCGACGCCCCAGCGGTCAGCGCGTTCAGCGTCAGCAGGTAGACCAGCACCGACCCGCCCATCGCGCTGAGCAGATAGAGCGCGCTGAAGCGCAACCGCCCCAGTGCCATCTCCAGCGGCGGACCCACGAAGTACAGCGCCAACATGTTGAACGCGATATGCGCAGTTCCGAAATGCAGGAACGCCGAGGTCAACAGTCGGTACAGGTCGCCGTCGGCAACAGCGGGCGGCCACAGCGCGAAGGCGCGTTCCAGTCCGGTGGACGTCGTCTGCAGGACGAACATCAGCAGGTTGATGCCGATCAGCACATAGGTGACTATCGGGACGGGCGATCGCTGCGGTCGGGCGCCGAACTGGGTGGTCACCGGCCGCACGGTTGCCGCGGCCAACCCGACGCAGTCCGCACACTGGTGGCCGACCGCGGCGCTGTGCATGCACTCGGGGCAGATGAACCGGTTGCATCGGGTGCAGCGGACGTAGGTCGGCCGGTCGGGGTGTCGATAGCAGGCTGGGGTTTGCGGCGGATAACCCGGCGCGTTCGGATAGCTCACTTCCGCCTCACGTTCGCGGCGCTCATAGGGCGCCGAACAGTTCGATCCAGTTGCCGTCGGGGTCGACGACGAACATCCAGCCCATCCCTGGGACCGGCGCGAACTCGGTCAGCGGTTCGCCAACGTCGTAGTCGGAGGCCTCGACCGCTTCGGCGATGGCGCGCAGGTTGTTCACCCCGACGGTGAAGTACCGCAGACCTGCCTGCGCCCTGCCGCCTCCCGGCGCGACCGGCGTGGGCGGCTCCGTGGCGTACGTCACGAGCTTGAGCACGCTGCCGCCCAGCGAGTAGCGCCTTTGGGCACCGCCGTCGAACTCGATCTCCCCCTGCAGCTCGAGTCCGAGGAAGCCCTCGTAAAAAGCCACCATCGCTTCGAGGTTCGTGGTGACGATCCCCACCTCGATGCCGGGGGTCAGCAAGTCCAACTTCACGGGCATCACGCTATCGCGCCCGCGGAGTGGGCCGCCGCCGGCAGCGTGCGGACGCCGAGTGTGCGCTCAGATTGAATTCAAGCGCTCTGGGCGCACACTCCACGGGAAGGCGCCCACGCGCATCGTCTGGCGGATCTGACGGATCTGGCGATAACGATTCGGTAACACCCCCATATCACGATCAATTAAGGGTTCCCCGCAAATTCTGAGAATTTGCTCGGCCGGCTGCCTATCACAGTCCTGATTCGACGAATCCGGGGTCATTCTGAGGCCAAAATCACGCCGCGTCGCTGTAACACTCGGGCCGTTTCGCTGTCAGCGATCGGCAGCCTAGTTCGACTACTTTTCACTGCGGTTACCTTGGATTTTGGGCCGGGGACACCCTCAACAAACGATCCAGAAATCCGAAGGACCAATCGATGATGAAACTCAGTGCTATCAGCATGCGCAGGACCCGGGCCTCGCTGGCCGGCATCAGTGCCGCCTGTGTGTTCGGGGGCTTGGCCGCAGCAACGGTAACTGCCCCGACTGCCCTCGCCACGCCGGGTGACCAGTGCAGCGCCAGCGGACTCTCGGGCACCGTCAGTTCAGTCACCGGAGCTGCGCGCCAGTACCTCGACGCCCATCCGGGTGCCAACCAGGTGGTCACCGCGGCGATGAATCAGCCGCGACCGGAGGCCGAAGCGAACCTGCGCGGCTACTTCACCGCCAACAGCGGCGAGTACTACGAACTGCGGGGCATCCTCGCTCCGATCGGAGACGTGCAGCGCACCTGCAACGTGACCGTGCTCCCCGGCGAGTTGGCGTCTGCTTACTCGATGTTCATGGCCGGCTGACTGATTGCTGCGGCGGCGGGTTCTGACTCGCCGCCGCGGCACTTAGACTGACTTCCTATGAGGCCGACGAAACCCGGCGTGGTCGCGGCGCTGGTGCTGACAGGGTGGTGGGTCGCGGCTCCACTGGCCCACGCCCAGCCGGAGCCGCCGCCGTCGCCCACACCTGCGGACACGCCCGCGGAGCTCAAGACCACCATTGACACCGACGGTTCGTATGCCGTCGGCACGGACATCGCACCGGGGTCCTATCAGTCCGCGGGGCCGGTCGACGACGGAGCGTGCTATTGGAAGCGCACGGCCGGCGACGAACTTTTGGACAACGCGCTCACCAAGAAGCCGGCTTTCGTCCAGATTCTGCCCACCGACACCACGTTCACCACGACCGCCTGCCAGACCTGGCAGCTCACCGACGCCCCGCCGCCACCGCAACCCGGACCCGGTGACCTGCTGGGGCAGCTGACCGGGCTTATCGGCAGCGGCATCTTCGCCGGGGGCCCGCGCTGACCGCACGCAAAACCGTCATCCCCGACGGTGCCGGCAGAATCACCGTCCCGGGCGACCTGGACGCGGTCACCTCTATCGGCCCCGAAGACCACTCGGGTGTCGACCCGGCTGCCGTGGAGCGGATCTGGGGAGCGGTCCGGCACTGGTATGCGGCAGGAATGCAGCCGGCGATCCAGCT
>JAGQTR010000442.1 GCA_020438915.1 Mycobacterium sp. | reverse complement strand
ATCCTGGGCAAGACGAACATGGACGAGTTCGCGATGGGATCCTCGACCGAGAACTCGGCGTTCGGGCCCACCCGCAATCCCTGGAACACTGACCGGGTGCCCGGCGGATCGGGTGGTGGCAGCGCGGCGGCACTGGCCGCCTTCCAGGCCCCGCTCGCCATCGGATCTGACACCGGCGGGTCGATTCGTCAGCCGGCGGCGCTCACCGCGACCGTCGGTGTGAAACCCACCTACGGCACGGTGTCCCGGTACGGACTGGTCGCCTGCGCCTCATCGCTGGACCAGGGTGGACCGTGCGCGCGCACCGTGCTGGACACCGCGCTGCTGCACGCCGTGATCGCCGGGCACGACCCGTGCGACTCCACGTCGATCGACGCCGCGGTGCCCGACATCGTCGGCGCTGCCAGGGTCGGCGCGACCGGCGATTTGACCGGTGTGCGGGTCGGTGTGATCAAACAGCTGCGCAGCGGCGAGGGCTATCAGCCGGGGGTCCTCGACTCCTTCAGCGCCGCCGTCGACCAGCTGACCGAGCTGGGCGCGATCGTCAGCGAGGTGGACTGTCCGCACATCGACTACTCGTTGCCGGCGTACTACCTGATCCTGCCCTCGGAGGTGTCGTCGAACCTGGCGAAGTTCGACGGGATGCGATTCGGGCTTCGGATCGGCGACGACGGCACCCACTCTGCTGAAGAGGTGATGGCCCTGACCCGTGCTGCCGGATTCGGTGCCGAGGTCAAGCGCCGGATCATGATCGGCGCCTACGCATTGTCGGCCGGCTATTACGACGCCTACTACAACCAGGCGCAGAAGGTGCGCACGTTGATCGCCGGCGACCTCGACGAGGCCTACCGCAGCGTCGACGTGCTGGTGTCTCCGACGACCCCCTCGACTGCGTTTCGGCTGGGCGAGAAGATCGACGATCCGCTGTCGATGTACCTGTTCGACCTGTGCACGTTGCCGCTGAACCTGGCCGGCCACTGCGGGATGTCGGTGCCGTCGGGCCTGTCGGCCGATGACAACCTGCCGGTCGGATTGCAGATCATGGCCCCGGCGCGCAGCGATGACCGGCTGTACCGGGTAGGTGCGGCGTACGAGGCCGCGCGCGGTCGGATGCCGACCGCGCGGTAACAGGGGAGGATAGTCGGTATGCGTATCGGAGTGCTTACCGGTGGCGGCGACTGTCCGGGGGTGAACGCGGTGATCCGAGCCGTGGTGCGGACGTGCGACGTGCGCTATGGCTCCTCGGTGGTCGGGTTTCAGGACGGGTGGCGCGGACTCCTGGAGGATCGCCGTATTCAACTGAAGAACGACGACCGCAACGATCGGCTGCTGGCCAAGGGCGGGACCATGCTCGGCACTGCGCGGGTCAATCCCGACAAGCTGCACGCGGGTCTGGATCAGATCAAGCAGACGTTGGAGGACAACGGGATTGACGTGCTGATTCCGATCGGCGGTGAGGGCACGCTGACGGCGGCGAATTGGCTGTCCGAGGAGAACGTTCCGGTGGTCGGTGTGCCCAAGACTATCGACAACGACATCGATTGCACCGACGTGACTTTCGGCCATGACACCGCATTACACGTGGCCACCGATGCCATCGACCGACTGCACAGCACCGCCGAGTCGCATCAGCGGGTGATGCTCGTCGAGGTGATGGGTCGCCATGCCGGGTGGATCGCGCTCAACGCCGGACTGGCCTCCGGTGCGCACATGACCCTGATACCCGAGCAGCCGTTCGACGTAGAAGAAGTCTGCCGGCTGGTCAAACAGCGCTTCGTGCGGGGCGATTCGCATTTCATCTGCGTGGTCGCCGAGGGGGCGAAGCCGGCCGAGGGCTCGATGCAGCTGGCCAAGGGCGGTATCGACGAATTCGGCCACGAACGATTCACCGGTGTCGCCCAACAGCTCGCTGTCGAGGTGGAAAAGCGGATCAACAAGGAAGTTCGGGTGACGGTTCTCGGCCATGTGCAACGCGGCGGCATTCCGACGCCCTACGACCGGGTTCTGGCCACCCGATTCGGAGTGAACGCCGCCGACGCCGCTCACGCGGGGGAGTACGGGATGATGGTGTCGTTGCGTGGCCAGGACATCGGCCGGGTGTCGCTTGCCGATGCGGTCCGCCAGCTCAAGTTGGTCCCGCAGAGCCGCTACGACGACGCCGCCGAGTTCTTCGGCTGAGTTCCTCCCGCGAGCAGACGCAAACTTCCCCATTTCGCGTCTGTTTCGGGCCAATTTGCGTCTGCTCGCGATGAGAAAGGCGCGTTCCGTCACGAGGTGTACTGCAGGTATGTCGCCATTCCGGCTTCGAGGTGATATTCGTTGTGGCAGTGGGTTATCCAATTCCCGGGGTTGTCAGTGTCGAAATCTGCCACCACGGTCGCCTGCGGCGGCACCAGGACGGTGTCTTTGCGGGCGCGCGGGCCGTCGGCGCCGTGCACCTGGAAGGTGTGTCCGTGCAGGTGCATCGGGTGAAACATCATCGATTCGTTGATGTAGCGGATTCGGGTGCGCTGGTTGGAGTTGACCTGCAGCCCGGGGGCTTCGGGGTCGTAGACCTGGTCGTTGATCACCCAGGTGTATGGCGCGACCGGGCCGCCCAACCGCAGGTCGAGCGTTTGGGCCGGCGGTTCCGGCGCCAGGGTGTCGGATTCGGTGGGCTCCAGGGTCGCGGTGTCCAGTGGAACCTGGCGGTCCAGTGCCGTCACGAAACGCTGGACAGCGGCCGGGTCGCCGGTCAACGGGGTACCGCCGACCCGCAGGTTGAGCTGGGCGTACCCGTCCTTGCCGTAGGGGGCGGCAACGATCGGCACCGACGAGTCATCCAGGGTGATGATCGCGTCGGCCCGCTCACCCATACCCAGCAGCACCGAGTCCGTCTGCCTGGGGACCACCGGAAAGCCGTCGGTATGGGTGACCAGCAGCGGAATCCCGGGGATGCCGACGCGGAATGCGGTGTCGCCGCCGGCGTTGATGATGCGCAGCCGGATTCGACGGCGCGCCGGGTAGTCCACCACCTGCGGGTCGGCGGGTACCCGGCCGTTGATGAGGAAGTACGGGTAGGTGACGTCGCCGCCGTCCTGTCCCAGCGGCATCGTCGGGGTCACCCCGGGTCCGCCTGGCTCCATCGGTTTCATCCCGGTGCGCTGCAGATCCTCGAACACAGCGTTGGGGTTGGTGCCGACGCCGTCGAGCCAGTCGTCGACGACCAGGGTCAACTCGTCGTCGTAGTCGTCGCCGTCGGCTGGATCTTCGATGATCACCGGCGCGTACAGGCCGCGGTCCAGCTGGGATCCGTAGTGCGGATGGGCCCAGTACGTTCCGCTGTCCGGGACCACGAACTCGTAGCCGAACGTCGAGCCGGGTGCCACGGCCTGCTGGGTGAGGATGGGCACCCCGTCCATGTCGTTGGGTATGGCCAGGCCGTGCCAGTGGATGGTGGAGGGCTCCGGCAGATCGTTGGCGAGGGTGATCCGCAGCGTGTCCCCGCGGGACAGCCGGATTTCGTTCGCCGGCACCCGGCCATCCCAGGCCCAGGTCGATACCACGACGCCGGCGCCGAGGTCGATATCGGACACGGCCGCAGTCATCGTTGCATCCGCCGCCGGCCGGTCCGGGCGGGAGCATGCCGTCAGCACCGCGCCACCGGCGAGGGCTCCGATCGTGCCCGCCTTCAGGAACGTGCGCCGGTCCAACGGCATCTGTCGATTCAAGCACGAATAGGATTCAAATTATGAGTGTTGCGGCAAGCGCTGACCTGCTCGACTACGACGAGGTCGTCGCGAAGTACGACCCCGTGCTGGGCCTGGAGGTCCACGTCGAATTGTCCACGCAGACCAAGATGTTCTGCGGGTGCGCCAACCGATTCGGCGAAGACCCCAACACGCAGGTGTGCGCGGTGTGTCTGGGGTTGCCGGGTTCGCTGCCGGTGCTCAACCAGGTCGCCGTGGAATCGGCGATCCGCATCGGTCTCGCGCTGAACTGCGAGATCGTGGGATGGTGCCGGTTCGCGCGGAAGAACTACTTCTATCCGGACATGCCCAAGAACTACCAGATCT
>JAGQTR010000441.1 GCA_020438915.1 Mycobacterium sp. | reverse complement strand
ACCTGCTGGTGCCCACCACCGACCTGCTCTACGAATATCGCAAGTCGATCTGGTGCGGAATCGGCGGCCTGGCTCCGTTTGCCCACACCCCGCCGCAGTTCTCCGGGCTCATGCTCTCCACCGGTCTGACCCTGGGCGTGGAGCGTTATCGCTATCCGAGTGATCTTCCGAAGGTGGCGGCCTCCAGCGGTGGTCGCGACTACTGCACCGAGCTGGGCCTGCCCGTGGTTCCCGTGGACTTCCGGACGCCGTTCCTGGTCAGCGACATCGGCGCCAACCCCGCCAAGTACGGCAACTCCGGCATCCTGCTGAATTCTGAGGGGCTCAAGAACTGGTTGTTCGGGCCACTGGACGGTCCGCCCCGCAACACCGCACAGATCGGAATGCCGGGATGACGCGATCGACCAGCACCCTGATCAAATTCACCGCGTTCGCCCTGGTGATGTCTCTGCTGACGGTGTTTCTGTTCCTGGTCTTCAGTGATGCCCGAACCGGTGCGACAAACCAGTACTCGGCGGTGTTCAAGGATGCGTCGCGGTTGAAGTCGGGCGATACCGTGCGCATCGCCGGCATTCGGGTCGGCACCGTGAAAAAGGTGTCACTGCAGGATGACAAGTTGGTGGTGGTCACCTTCGACGTCGAGCGCAAGACCGCATTGACGACCGGCACCAAGGCCGCGATCCGCTACCTCAATCTCGTCGGTGACAGATACATGGAGTTGGTCGACAGTCCGGAGTCGACCAAGATTCTCCCGGTTGGCGGACAGATACCCGACGGCCGCACGGCACCGGCCTTGGATCTCGACCTCCTGCTCGGGGGCCTGAAGCCCCTCATCCGGGGTTTGAACCCCGAAGACGTCAACTCGCTCACCTCGTCGCTGGTGCAGATACTGCAGGGGCAGGGCGGCACCCTGGAATCGCTGTTCTCCCGGGCGTCGTCGTTCACCAACTCCCTTGCCGACAACAACCAGGTCATCGAGCAGTTGATCGACAATCTGCGATCGGTGTTGGAGACGCTGTCCACCGACGGCGAGGAGTTCTCCACCACGATCGACCGCCTCGAACAGCTGCTCTCCGGATTGTCCGAGGACCGCGACCCGATCGGCGAGGCGATCGAGTCGCTGGACAACGGCACCGCATCGCTGGCGGATCTGCTGGGCCGGGGCCGCGCGCCGCTGGCGAGCACCGTCCACGAGCTGAACAGGCTTGTCCCGCTGCTCAACACAGATCTGGAGCGGACCGAGGCAACCATTCAACGCCTCCCCGAGATCTACCGAAAACTGGCGCGGGTCGGGTCCTACGGGGCGTTCTTCCCGTACTACATCTGCGGGATCACGTTCCGGGCCAGCGATCTCGAAGGACGCACAGTGGTCTTCCCCTGGATCAAACAAGAGACAGGAAGGTGCGTGGACGAGTAGATGCTGAAATATCGCGGATCGCAACTCGCCAGGGCGGGGTTCATCGGCGTCGTCGTGATCATCCTGATCATCGCCGTCGGCCTGCAGCCCGAACGGCTGCTGTCCTGGGCGACGTCCGTGCGCTATCAGGCCCTGTTCACCGAGGCGGGCGGCCTGACCGCCGGCAATGACGTCACGGTTTCGGGGATCAAGGTCGGCTCGGTGTCCTCGATCGCGCTCGACAACGGGGATGCCCTGGTCGCATTCACCATCGACGGCAAGGTCGCGCTCGGCTCGAAAACCAGCGCCCACGTCCGAACCGGGACCCTGCTCGGCGAGCGGGTGCTGGTCCTGGAATCCGCGGGCAGCGGCTCGCTGGACCGCCACAAGCCGATTCCGACCACGCGCACCACATCGCCCTTCTCGTTGACCGACGCTCTCGGCGAACTGACCACCAACACCGCCGGCACCGACATCGGTGCGCTCAACAAGTCGCTGGACACCCTGGCCGAGACCCTGGACCAGGTCGCTCCGGAATTGGGGCCGACGTTCGACGGGCTGTCACGACTTTCGCAGTCGCTGAACAACCGGGACGAGAGTCTGGCCGAGCTGCTCAGGACTGCCGGCGATGTCACCGGGATCTTCTCCGAACGCAGCCGGCAGGTCAACGCGCTGATCCTGAACGCCAACGACCTACTTGCGGTGCTCAACGAGCGCCGGTACGCGATCACCAGCTTGCTGGCCAACACCTCGGCGGTCTCACGGGAACTCAGCGGTGTGGTCGCCGACAATGAGCAGGAGCTGGCCCCCGCCCTGGAACAACTCAACACCTTTACCGCGATGCTCGAGAGGAACCGCGACAGCATCGCCAAGATGTTGCCCGGTGCCGCGAAGTACTATCTGACCCAGGGCGAGATCGTTTCCAACGGCGCGTATTACAACGCGTTGGTGCCCAACCTCATGCCGGCACAGCTCCTGCAGCCTTTCCTCGACTACGCGTTCGGCTTCCGTCGCGGCGTCAACGCAGGGCAGCCGCCGGACAATGCCGGTCCACGGGCAGAGTTGCCGTTCCCGGTCAACAGCCTTCCCCAGCCAGGAGATCTGCCCAATGATGGCAACCCGTAAGCGCATGGTGGCCGGCACGGCGATCCTGCTGGCCATCCTGCTCGTCGCCGGCGCGGTCGTCTTGGTCCGCCAGGTCTTCTTCAGCCCGATCACCATCACCGCGTATTTCCCCACGGCGACGGCGATCTACCCCGGGGACGGAGTGCGCGTCGCCGGGGTGCAGGTCGGCACGATCGACAAGATCGAGCCCGCGGGCACTCAGGCGAAGATGACCCTCAAGGTTGACCGCGACGTACCGGTTCCGGCCGACGCCAAGGCCATCATCGTCGCGCAGAACCTGGTTGCGGCCCGCTACGTTCAGCTCACACCGGCCTACCGCACCGGTGGCGGACCGACCATGGATGACGGTGCGGTGATACCCAGCGATCGAACGGCGGTTCCGGTCGAATGGGACGAGGTCAAGACCCAGTTGACGCGGCTGGCCGCAGAGCTGGGGCCACAGTCTGGGTCGTCAGACACCTCGGTGTCTCGATTCATCGACAGTGCGGCCAATGCCATGGAGGACAACGGGGTCAAGCTGCGTCAGACCCTGGCTCAACTGTCTGGTGCGGCCCGTATCTTCGCCGAAGGCAGCGGCAACATCGTCGACATCATCAAGAACCTGCAGATTTTCGTCACCGCGCTTCGCGACAGCAAGCAGCAGATCGTGATGTTCGAGAATCGACTGGCCAGCCTCACCAGCGTGGTCAACGACAGCCGGTCCGATCTGGATGCTGCGCTGTCGAATCTGTCGGTGGCGATCGTCGAGGTCCAGCGCTTCGTGGCCGGCAGCCGCGACCAGGCCTCCGAGCAGGTTCAGCGGCTGGCCAACGTCACCCAGACCCTTGTGGACAACCGCCTGGCGCTGGAGAACGTGCTGCACATCATGCCGAACGCGATCGGCAACTACCAGAACGTCTACTACCCCAACGGTGGAGCGGTCACCGGCGCGTTCTCGCTGTCGAACTTCTCCAACCCGGTGTTCTTCTTCTGCGGCATGATCGGCGGCATCGTCAACGCCACCGCGCCGGAAACCGCCAAACTCTGCGCGCAGTACCTCGGCCCGGCGTTGCGGCTGCTCAACTTCGGTAACCTGCCGTTCCCGATCAACGCCTACCTGCGGCCGGCGATCAGCCCGGAGCGGCTGATCTACACCGATCCGAAGCTGGTGCCCGGCGGTCCCGGAGCGGGTACTCCGCCGGAGCCACCGCCGACCGTCTCGGCCTACACCGGCATGGGTGATGTGCCGCCGCCGCCCGGCTGGGGCGCGCCACCCGGTCCGCCGGGCCTGTACGCACCCAACGCCGATGCGCCGGCCATACCCTCACCGGCGCTGTTCCCCGGAGCGCCGATCCCCGGACCGCCCAACGTCCTGAGCAATATCCCAGCCGCGCCGACGACGGTCGACAACATGTTGTTGCCGCCGACGGTGGCTCCCAACGCACCTTTGTTGCCCGCCGAAGGGATGCCTCCATCATGATTCGCGGGACTCGTGCGCGGCGACTGGCGATCGTCGGGTCATGCGTTGCACTGTCGCTGACGGGCTGCGCCTTCGAGGGGGTCAACTCGCTACCCCTGCCCGGGGCCGTGGGCAGGGGACCTGACGCGGTCACCTACCACGTCGAAATCGCCAACGTCGCGACCCTGGAATCGAATTCGCCGGTGATGATCAACGACGTCATCGTCGGCAGTGTCGGTGACATGACGGTTCGGGACTGGCACGCCGACGTGAACATCTCGGTCAAACCCGACGTGGTGGTGCCCGCCAACGTGGTGGCCGCGGTGGGACAGACCAGCCTGCTCGGTTCGATGCACCTGGCGCTCA
>JAGQTR010000026.1 GCA_020438915.1 Mycobacterium sp. | reverse complement strand
GCTCATCGGCTCGAACACCGGGTTGCGCAGCGCGCGGCCTGCCATCCAGTCGTCGTCGCTCCAGGTGTACTCGCTGCGGGTCACCCGTGAGGCCGTCTGCGGTGGCACCTCGGTGGCGAATGCCATCGGGTCGGCGCGTTCGGTGACCACGCCATCGGCGCCGTGCACCCGGAACTTGTACAGCCCGCCGATCGGAAAGCCCGGCCAGAACAGTTCCCACACGCCTGTCGACCCGAGCGCACGCAGTTGTGCCTCGTTGCCGTCCCAGTGGTTGAACTCCCCGATCAGGCTGACGCCCTTGGCGTTCGGTGCCCACACTGCGAAGGACACACCCTCGACCACGCCGTCGGGCGTGGTGAAGCTGCGCGGATGCGCACCGAGAACCTCCCACAACCGCTCGTGGCGTCCTTCGGCGAACAGGTGCAGGTCCATCTCGCCCAGGGTGGGCAGAAATCGGTAGGCGTCGGCGACGGTGTGCACCAGGGGTGTATCGCCGCCGGTGTCGTAGCTGATTTCGAGGCGGTAGTCGATCAGATCGGTGAACGGCAGCGCGACGGCGAATACGCCGGACTCGATGTGCTCGAATCGGTGGCGCCGACCGCCTACTACCGCATCGACGGCGACCGCATGGGGACGGTAGGTGCGGATGACCGTGTGATCGCCGTACTCGTGAGCGCCCAGCACCGAGTGGGGGTCATGGTGATCGCCGGCCAACAGTCGGTTGAGGTCGGAGGTGTGCGGTCGCAGCTGTGGGTCCTCGATCTTGTTCGTCAGGTTGGACGCTTTCTTCATGTCGTCACTCCCTACGCAGCAGTTCTAGTCGTTGGTCGGCGGGGATCTGGGGCATGTTGAGCACATGGGCCACGGCTCGGGCGGGATCGAGGCGTACGTAATTGGCTTGTCCCCAGTGGTATTCGTCTCCGGTGATCTCGTCACGCACCCAGAAGCGGTCTGCCTGCTCCATCCCCAGCGCCGCCATGTCCAGCCAGGCAGTGCCTTCCTCGGGGCCGAACGGGTTGAGGGTCACCACCACCAGTACCTGATCACCGGTGACCGGATCGAACTTGCTGAAGGCCAGCAGCGCGTCGTTGTCGACGTGGTGGAACGTGATGGTGCGCAACTGTTGCAGCGCCGGGTGTAGGCGACGGATTTCGTTGAGCCGGGCGATGAACGGTTCCAGCGATTCGCCGTCGGCCAAGGCGGCGTCGAAATCGCGCGGACGCAGTTCGTATTTCTCGGAGTTCAGGTATTCCTCGCTACCCTCGCGAACTGCCCGGTGCTCGAAGAGTTCGTAGCCGGAATACACCCCCCACAGCGGGCTCATCGTCGCAGCGAGGGCTGCCCGAATGGCGAACATGCCGGGCCCGCCGTGCTGCAGGCTCTCGTGGAGGATGTCGGGGGTGTTGACGAACAGGTTCGGCCGGGCATAGTCGGCGTGCTCGGCGATCTGCTGGCCGAACTCGGTGATCTCCCACTTCGCGGTCCGCCAGGTGAAGTAGGTGTAGGACTGGGTGAACCCGAGTTTGGCCAACCCATATAGCCGGGCGGGCCGGGTGAACGCCTCGGCCAGGAAAAGTACATCGGGATCGATGTTCTTGGCCTCGCCGATCAACCAGGCCCAGAAATTGGGTGGCTTGGTGTGGGGGTTGTCGACCCGGAAGATCTTCACGCCATGTGACATCCAGAACGCGACGACGCGCAGCACCTCCTGGTAGATGCCGGCCGGGTCGTTGTCGAAGTTCAGCGGGTAGA
>JAGQTR010000440.1 GCA_020438915.1 Mycobacterium sp. | reverse complement strand
CGGCGTTGACCGGGGACTGGTCGGAGAGCAGATGGGGATTGAACCCGGCGCCGATCGAGTCGATCGCCATGATGATCTGCGTCGCCCTCATCGGCGGCGGCGGCGTCGACTCGGTGGTGTCGGTGCTCTGCGGCGCCGGCGGCGGGCTGACGGTGCACCCGGTGAGCACCGTCAACGCCGTCAGCAATGCGACCAGTGCCGACCCGGGGGCGGCGCTGACACGTCGCGAAGTCGTCGGCACGCTGTACAGGGTATCCATCGGCACCGCGCCGACCGTCGCGTCCGGCCTTGCCCACGCGTCCGACTCCTCAACGCGGCTCGTACCTCGCCGCTTGATCGTCGTCGAACTAGCCCCGCGCCTTGGCGCGCGAGCGGGCGCGGGCGCGCAGCGTGGCGTCGAGTTCGGCCTTACGGACCCTGACCACCTCGGGAGTGACTTCGACGCACTCGTCCTCGGCGCAGAACTCCATCGCCTGTTCCAGCCCCAACTCGAGCGGACGGGCCAGGGTCTCCATCACGTCGGCGGTCGAGGACCGCATGTTGGTGAGCTTCTTTTCGCGGGTGACGTTGACGTCGAGGTCCTCGGCGCGCGGGTTGATCCCGACGACCTGGCCTTCGTAGGTGTCGTCACCCGGCTCGACGAAGAACTGCCCGCGGTCGGACAGCTGGATCATCGCGAACGGCGTCACCGAGCCGGTGCGATCCGACACCAACGAGCCGGTGTGGCGGGCCCGGATCTCTCCCGCCCATGGGCGGTACCCGTCGAAGACCGCGTTGGCGATTCCGGTACCGCGGGTCAGCGTGAGAAAGTCCGTCCGGAACCCGATCAGCCCGCGGCTGGGCACGATGAAGTCCATCCGCACCCACCCGGCGGCATGGTTGGCCATTTCTTCCATTCGGCCCTTGCGGGCGGCCATCAGCTGGGTGATGGCGCCGACGAACTCTTCGGGGCAGTCGATCGTCATCGCCTCGAAAGGCTCGTGCAGCTTGCCGTCGATCGTTCGGGTGACCACCTGCGGCTTGCCCACCGTCAGCTCGAAACCCTCGCGTCGCATCTGTTCGACCAGCACCGCCAGCGCCAGCTCGCCTCGACCCTGCACCTCCCAGGCGTCCGGGCGGCCGATGTCGACGACCTTGATCGACACATTGCCGACGAGTTCGGTGTCCAGTCGCGACTTCACCATCCGGGCGGTCAGCTTGTGCCCGGAGACCTTGCCCGCCAACGGCGAGGTGTTGGTGCCGATCGTGACCGAGATCGCCGGCTCGTCGACCGTGATGCGGGGCAGCGCGTGGGCGTGCTCGGTGTCGGCCAGCGTGTCGCCGATCATGATCTCCGGTATGCCCGCAACGGCGACAATGTCGCCGGCGATGGCTTCGTCGGTGGAGGTGCGGTCCACGCCCTCGGTGATGAGCAGTTCGGTGATCTTGGCGTTCGTGATCACCGGATGCCCCTCGACCTCACGCATCCACGCCACCTGCTGACCCTTGCGGATCCGGCCCTTGTAGATGCGGATCAACGCCAGCCGGCCCAGGAACGCCGACGCGTCCAGGTTGGTCACCAGCGCCTGCAGTGGCGCGTCGGGATCACCCTGCGGCGGTGGGATGTGCTCGAGGAGTACGTCGAACAGCGGGTCGAGATTCTCGCCCTCGGGATTTTGGCCATTGGCGGGTTCGACGGTGCTGGCGATGCCGGCGCGGCCGGATGCATAGAGCGTGGGCAGTCCCAGGGCGTCCTCGGCCGCCCTCTGGGCCCCTTCGTCGAGGTCGGAGCCCACGTCGAGCAGCAGGTCGTGGCTTTCGGAGAC
>JAGQTR010000439.1 GCA_020438915.1 Mycobacterium sp. | reverse complement strand
GCAGGTTGTAGCGGACGGCCAGCCAGCCACGCAGCGCCCATTCTTCGCAGAGGGCGACCAACATGGGTGATTCCCGGCTGCCTCCGGCACCGTGGGTTAGGACCACCGCACCGACGGGCGGGCTCTCGGGCCGGTGCAGGATGCCGGCGATCTGGTCCATCACAGCCGGGGTCGATCAGCCGAGCCGAAACAGTGCCGATACCGGGCCGTGGCCGTGGCCCAGTGGGTATGCCCAGCGCAGGCATTCAGTCACCCAGCGTTTTCCGAATGCGACGGCCTCGGGAACCGGGTATCCGTGCGCCAGGGCGCTGGCCACGGCGGCGGCCAAGGTGTCACCGGCGCCGTGATCGTGCGTGGTGTCGATGCGGGTGGAGTCGAATTCGTGAAACTCGCTACCGTCGAACAACAGGTCTGGACTGTGCGCCGACGATCGTAGGTGGCCGCCCTTGACCAGCGCCCACCGCGGACCCAACGCGTGCAGCGCCCGCGCCGCGTCGCGCTGAGTTGCCGTGTCGAGGACCTCGATCCCGGTGAGCAGGCGGACTTCGTCGAGGTTGGGCGTCACCAGTGTAGCCAGCGGGAAAAGCTTGTCCCGCAGCGAGTTCAACGCACTCGGATGCAACAGCGGGTCACCGTGCATCGACGCGCACACGGGATCAACGACGAGCGGCGCGCTGCCCGACAGGTCTTGTCCGACCCACGCCTCGGCCACGGTGTCGATGATGTCCGACGACGCCAGCATGCCCGTCTTGGCGGCCTGCAGGCCGATGTCGGAGGCGACTGACTCGATCTGGCCGACGATCACGTCAAGCGGGATCTCGTGAAAGCCCTTGACACCCAGCGAGTTCTGCACGGTAACCGCGGTGACGGCAACCAGGCCGTGAATACCGAGCATGGCGAAGGTGCGCATGTCGGCCTGGATTCCCGCGCCACCGCCGGAGTCCGAGCCCGCGATGGTCATTACGCGTAGCGGCGTCTGACCCCGCGGCGCGAGAGGCAGAAACGTCGCCGCGGTCGGGATCTGAGTCATCGTTGCATTCTCCCTACGCCGGCATTACCCGGTCAGGTTCTTACGGTCGACGGGCCTACCCGTCCTCTCAGCGCGTTGGTACGCGCTCCCGTGTTGTTGACGTTGCCACGCTAGCGCACGGCGTCTAGAAGGGTGGAGGTTCGTCGGGGTCGGATGGCGTGCGCGGAGGTGGTTCCCAGTCGGGTGGGAGTTCTTCTGGTTCGAGGGGGTCGTTGACCCATCGGCAGAACGGGCTGGTGCTGGGATTGGCGTTGATGTCGCCGTGGAACAGAACCCGGGTTCGGCGGAAGCGGTTCCGGAAGCGGCGAGCGTCGATCTCGCTGACGGCTTCGCGGTTGCGGTGGCGGTGGTAATCGTTGAGCGGGCGCTGCTGGGCCAGCCGGGCGCGCGCCGCGGCGATCCGCTGACGATCGCGTTCAGAGCGCGGCCGTCGTTGGCGCAGTTGGGGAAACACCTCGGCGCTGCCGGGAGTGGTGCGGTAGGTCTGGCCGCTCGGCGAGGTCCACACGATTGTCCCGTCGGGCAGCTGTCGATCCTTCCATCCGTCGAAGGTTTTACGTCGGTGGTGTTCGCGGCAGTAGCAGGCCAGATTCCACGGCACGGTCAGGCCGCCCGCGGCCGGATCGGCGTGGTTGAACGGCTCGGTGTGGTCGACATCGCAGCGCTGCGCGGGCACCGTACACCCGGGGAAACGACAGGTTAAGTCCCGACACCGGATCCAGCGGTCCAATGCTGCTGAGGGCCGGTAGCGCAGCGCTTGGCCGTCACCCAGTTCGGGCTGATCCAGAATACGGCGGGTGGCATCGCGGGCCAGCTCCCGCACCATCTGCGCGTCGATGACCCCGAAACCGGCAAGATATCCCGGCTGCTCACTCTCCCCGGTAACCGTGGCCGCGGTGGCGAACACATTGAGCACCGTCTTTGCCGATGCCGGTTTCTCACCGCGGCGCGGACACTGCGGGTTGTGGCAGCGACACCCCAGGGCGGTGCCCTCGACCAGGGCCGTCACCGCATCGGCGCGACGCTGCTTGAGGGTGCGTGGATCGTCCTTGCACACCTGCTTGGCGAGGTCACTCAGCCGTCGGTCGAAAGCGGCCCCCGCAGTCGCAGACAGGCTGGCGCGCACCCGCGCCATCCCGTCGGGTCCGCCGCTGACCTGAACACCGCGCTCGTCGAAGGCCACCACCCGACGCTGCTTGGCGGCCCCGGCATCGATCGTGTTGACCTTGGCATCAACAGCGTTGATAACCCGCTCGCGTGACCAGCACTGCCACTGTGAGATCTGCTCGGCCAACACCGCATCCAGCACAGCGCACTTGTCATCAGCAACCAGCCCGGTGCGGGCGATGATGATCTCCACGGTGTGCCAATCCACCCGCCCAGCGGCCAGAAGCGCACCCACCGCGGGCAACCGACAATCCAGTGTTTCAGCCTGGGCGACCAGATGCCGCGCCCGCGCGGTCGACATGTTCATCGCCGCCGACACCTCTGCCGTCGTGCGCGCAAACCCGGCAATCATCGACGCGGCATCAGCATCAACCTGCAACGCCTCCTCGATCCGCCGGCCCAGCAACTGCGCCACCGCGCCCAGCTTGCGCGCCATCTGCACCGACTCCTGACGATGCGCATCACCGACAGCCGCCAGCAACTCTCCGTCAGACCATCGTTCGAACATGTATTCGAGTATAGTGGGGTTCGGGGACAATTCTCATCGCTGGCGACGACCAACGTGACCGTGGGATCCAGGCCTCGCTAGGGGGCGGGATCGCCCAGGTCGACCAGCACCGGAGCGTGATCGCTGGGCTGCTTGCCCTTGCGTTCGTCGCGCACGATCTCGGCGTGGCTCACCCGCGCGGCCAGTGCGGGCGAGCCCAGGATGAAGTCGATGCGCATGCCGCGGTTCTTCGGGAATCGCAACTGGGTGTAGTCCCAGTAGGTGAACACGGCCGGCCCAGGCGTGAACGGTCGCACCACATCGATGAACCCGGCCTCGACGATGGAGGCGAAAGCCGCTCGCTCGGCTTCGGTGACATGGGTGCTGTCCCGATAGAACTCCACGTCCCAGACGTCGTCGTCGGTCGGCGCGATGTTCCAGTCGCCTACCAGCGCGAGCGGTACCGTAGGGGCGTCGGTCAGCCACGACGCCGCCGTGTCCCGAAGTGCGGCAAGCCATTGCAGTTTGTACTCGTAGTGTGGCGAGCCGACAGTGCGCCCGTTGGGAACGTAGAGACTCCACACTCGTACCCCGCCGCACGTCGCGCCAAGCGCCCGCGCCTCGGTGGCTGCCGGCACGCCGGTCCTGGCGCTCCAAGTCGGCTGGCCCTCGAAACCCACCTGGACCTCGTCGATACCGACGCGCGATGCAATGGCCACGCCGTTCCACTGGTTGACGCCGCAATGCACGACGTCGTAGCCCAGGGCTGCGAACGGCATGGTGGGGAACTGGTCGTCGGAGCACTTGGTCTCCTGCATCGCCAGCACGTCGACCTCGGCGCGCTGCAGCCAGTCGGTGACGCGGTCAACCCTGGCGCGGATGGAGTTGACGTTCCAGGTAGCCAGCCGCATGGCCACACCCTACGAGGGTGGTTTCTCCAGTAGATCCTGTGCTCTTACATAGCGAGAGTGGTGATGCACCGCGAAGCCGATCGACTCGTAGAGCGCTCGGGCTCCGGAGTTCTCGGCGAGCACCTGTACGTAGGCGCGTGTCGCACCCTGTTCGCGGGCCCAGTTCAACAGCCCCGCGCAGAGGGTGCGCCCCGAGCCCTGGCGCCGGGCGCCCTCGCGGACGTGCACCGCCGACAGCCCGGCCCATCGGGTGCCGTCGGGCGCATCCGTGATCGCCACCCGCCCCACCGCCACCCCGGCGAGTTCACCGAAGGCCACCGCTCCGTCGACGACGGCGGTGAGGAGGTCCTCGGGTATATCGCGGGGATTGATCGCCCGCCAATTTTGGCCGGGCCGGTCAGTCAGCGTCACCCCCGATGCTGCCGTACCCTCGCTGAGATCACCTGCCATGACCAGGGTTTCGGTATCCACGGGCACTCCGGCCGGCACCCTGAACAGCCGGTCCGGCGCATAGATCAGTACGGGTATCCGCCTGGCCGCATACCATTGCGCCGCCGCGACCAGTTCGGTGTGCGAGGTATAGCGCAGCGGCACTGCGGAATTGGCGCGACGAGTGCATCCCCGGCCGTACCGCAACAGCCAGCCGTCCTGCCATATGTGTTCGATACCGGGCCAGGCCAGGGCGGCGGCGTGTTCGAGGTTGCGGATCTCGCCGGTGCGCACCGGAATCTCAGGCACCACCCGGACCGCCACCACGTCACTCGCCGCGATGTCGACGACGTCCCCGCGCTTGGTCCGCACGCGCACGGTCGGGCCGATCTCCACCACGTGTCCGACCACGTCGGTGTGCGGCGGGGTCGATCCATCCGGTAGTCGGTACCGCAGGCTGACGCGGGTACCGAGCGTCGGCAGATCCGTCATCGGTCAGTGGCCGAACGGATCGGGATCCTCGCCGGGCATCCACGACAAGCCGGGTACACCCCAGCCCTGTGCCTTGACCGCGCGCTTGGCGCTGCGGGCATTGCGCCCGACCAGCCGGTCGAGATAGAGAAAGCCGTCGAGATGCCCGGTCTCGTGCTGCAGCATCCGCGCAAAGAGATCGGTCCCTTCCAGCGTGATCGGGGAACCGTCGGCGTCCAGGCCCGTCACCCGCGCCCACGCCGCCCGACCCGTCGGGAACGACTCCCCGGGCACCGAGAGGCAGCCTTCGTCGTCATCTTCGGGATCGGGCATCGTCTCGGGAACCTCCGAGGTCTCCAGCACCGGGTTGACGACAACACCGCGGCGACGGGTCGTGTTGCCGCGCACGTCGGCGCAGTCGTAGACGAAGACCCGGCGGGCGATCCCGATCTGGTTGGCTGCCAGCCCGACGCCGTTGGCGGCGTCCATGGTGTCGTAGAGGTTGGCGATCAGATCAGTCAGGTCAGCGGGCAGCGAGCCGTCCTCACCGACCGGCACCGGTTCGGTTGCGGTATGCAGGACGGGATCTCCTACGATCCGGATGGGTACTACGGCCATGCAGGAGAGCTTAGGTGGCTAGCTTGGTCAGCCGACTCGCGGCGGTTGGTGACGCTTAGGCCGACCCAGCCATGATTGAATACTCGCCGAACCACAGCGATGTCATTTTCGAGTTTCGGAAGGGTCCAGGAAGCGATATGGACGGCGCCATCGCGCGGACTCAGCCCAGCGGGGACGACACCACCCTCGCCGACGGCCTGACCCGTCGCGAACATGACATTCTGGCTTTCGAGCGACAGTGGTGGAAATACGCGGGATCCAAAGAGGACGCGATCAAGGAACTGTTCTCGATGTCGGCGACCCGTTACTACCAGGTACTCAACGCGCTCGTCGACCGTCCCGAGTCGCTGGCAGCGGACCCGATGCTGGTCAAACGGCTGCGGCGGCTTCGGGCGAGCCGACAGAAAGCTCGCGCTGCCCGCCGGCTCGGTTTCGACGTCACCTGAGGTTTCCGGACCAACCCGGCATGTCGATACAGTAGGCGCCAATGAACCAGCGAGAATCCTCGGGATTGCCCCTGCGCGCCATGGTGATGGTGCTGCTGTTCC
>JAGQTR010000438.1:6251-6984 GCA_020438915.1 Mycobacterium sp. | reverse complement strand
GTGATCAACTGCGACAGCGCCTGGGCCTGCAACACGTCGGTGGGCGCGGTGCGGAAATACATGCCCTTGTCGGGATAACAGACGAACTGATCCGAGGTATTCGCCGGGGAGAACTGCACCACACCGGCGCTGGAGAGTTTGTCGATCACCTTCAGCGAAACCGCGGACGACGCCGCGCCGATGATGGCGCTGACCCCGTCGGCGAGCTGGCGGTCGACGGTGACGTTGGCGGTGTCGGTCGTAGTGTCGCCGGAGTCGCCGGTGATCAGCTGTACCGGCTGGTCGAGCACACCGCCCGCCTCGTTGACTTCGTTGACAGCGACCTGCACGCCGGCCACTTCGGGCGGCCCGAGAAATGCCAGCGTTCCGGTCTCCGGAAGCAGGGTGCCGATCTTCAGCGGGGTGGTGACGGGCGCCGCGCCCGGGGTCGCCTGGGCGGGTTCACAATCGGTGGAGACGACTTCGGCGGCGCCTCCCGGCGTCGTCGTCTCTTCACCGGCAGCGGTTTCCTTTCCCGAATCACTCGAGCAGGCGGTCAACGCGAGCGAGGCAATTCCCACAGCTGCTACGGCGCGGACGAGAGTTCGATGTGTCATCGAGAAAGCTCCTGAGTATGTCGGTTGTCGACTGATGCCCGCCACAAAGGCGCAGCCCCGAACCTATCGGCTGTTGGCTGAACGAGAAAATCCCGGCAAGACCCCGTGACCAACCTGTGACCTCACGCAGGATCGGG
>JAGQTR010000438.1:0-6198 GCA_020438915.1 Mycobacterium sp. | reverse complement strand
CGGTCCATCGCCGCGCGCTGGATCCACTTGAATGCCTCGGGCTCGGTCAAACCGTGGTTGGCCTGCAGCAGACCCTTGGCGCGCTCCACCAGCTTGCGGGTCTCGAGGCGATCCGACAGCGTCGCGACTTCCTGCTCCAGCGCGGCCATCTCGCTGAATCGGCTGACCGCCACCTCAATGGCCGGAATCAGGTCGGTGATGTTGAAAGGCTTAACCAGGTAGGCCATCGCGCCGGCGTCACGCGCTCGCTCCACGAGCTCGCGCTGACTGAACGCGGTGAGGATGACGATCGGTGCGATCCGCTTGGCCGCGATCTCCGAGGCAGCGTCGATACCGTCGCGTCGCGGCATCTTCACGTCCATGATCACGAGGTCAGGTTTCAGCGATTCGGCCAGTTCGACGGCCTCCTGACCGTCGCCGGCCTCGCCGACGATCTCATAGCCCTCTTCACGCAGCATCTCGGCCAAGTCCATCCGGATGAGCGCCTCATCCTCGGCGACGAGCACCCGGTGGGGTTTGCTTGCAGGCTTTGGTGAGTCGATCTGTGACCCGGTCATCGTGTCATTGTGGCGGTCGCAGGCCCGATGAGCGACCGCGGGGCCATCCTCTATCGTGGTAGGCCGCGCGCCCTCGTATCCCAACTGGCAGAGGAAACGGATTCAAAACCCGTGCAGTGTGAGTTCGAATCTCACCGAGGGCACCAGTTCAGCGGCTGTCGAGCGATAGGCTCCGGCAGTGCTCAAGGAACGACCGGTGTGCATTCCGCAGCTGGCGCTGTCCGGCCGCCAACCGTCGCCGATCGGACTACGCAGCGATCGGGCCGGTCGCCGGCTGCATGTGCTCGCCATCGCGGGCTGGATCGCCGCAGCGGTGTCCGCGTCCTTCGGAGCATTCCAGCTGATCCTGGGCGGTCCGCTGTGGTGGCTCGGTGCGGTCAACCTGGTGTGCGCCGCGGTCTTCCTGATCATCCCGCGGTTGCGCCGTTTCGGAGAGCTGGCCGCACCGCTGACGTTCGTGATCTTCGCCTATCTATCGGTCGGATTCATCTGCTTCACCGTCGGTACGGGTTCGGGCCTGCAGTTCTACTTTCTCGTCGCCGCGGGCCTGCTGGTGCTGGTGCTCGGCATCGAGCGAATCGTGCTGGCGTCGGTATTCGCCGCCATCGGCGTTGCGATCACGATGGTGCTCGAACTGACGGTCCCCAACGACCGTGGTGTGGGCCCGTCGTGGACACTCACAGCCGGATTCGTCAGCGCGGTGGTGTCCTCAGCGCTGATGATCGTCGCAACGATCTGGTACACGCTGCGCGAGACCGAGCGCGCGGAAGGAGCGATGGAGGCAGAATACGAACGCTCCGAAAGGCTGCTGTCCAACATCCTTCCCGAGACCATCGCCCACCGCCTGAAGGATCCCTCGCACACCGTCATTGCCGACAAGTACGACGACGCGTCGATCCTGTTCGCCGATATCGCGGGTTACACGCAGCGAGCCAGCGACACCGCACCCGCCGAGTTGGTCCGATTCCTCGATCGCCTGTACACCGGCCTGGACGCCCTGGTCGATCAGCACGGGCTCGAGAAGATAAAGACCAGCGGCGATTCTTACATGGTGGTCAGCGGGGTCCCGATCCCCCGCGCTGACCACCTGGAGGCGCTGGCTGCGCTGGCCCTCGACATGGCCGACGCCGTTTCGGGCCTCAAGGACGCCCAGGGCCGCGACGTGCCGTTCCGCATCGGGATGGCAACGGGTCCGGTCGTCGCGGGCGTCGTCGGTGCGACGAAGTTCTTCTACGACGTCTGGGGCGATGCGGTCAACGTAGCGTCCCGCATGGAGACCACCGATGTCGAGGGTCGAATTCAGGTGCCCGACAACATCTATGAACGTCTGCAGGAATCATTCCTCTTCGAGGAGCGGGGCTACGTGGACGTCAAGGGCAAGGGCCTGATGCACACCTGGTACCTGGTCGGACAGCGCGCCGAGGTGGTCACACCTTCCGGTCTGTGATCACTGCCTGCGTGTCCTGCTTGTCCAGCAGCCGCGCGTAGCCGGCGCCCATACCCAACAGGATCAGCCCGACGACGATGAAGACCGCGACCCGGAAGATGCCATCTAGCGTCCCGAGGTCGAAGAGGAACAGCTTGGCCACAGCCGCGGCGACCAGGCCGAGCCCACCACCGATCGGCACCGAACGGTCAACGCGCGGCAAACGCGCGGCGTAGCCGAACAGAGCCGCAGCCATCGCGATCCAGCAGATCGTCGCGGCCATGTGACCGGCATAGAAGCCGCGATCGTCGCCGCTGATCAACATGCCCATCGTGACAGTGAACGAGGTGACGGCGTAGACGATCACCGCCACAGCGGTTGCCCACAACGCGCGCCCCGCGCTCCCCCACGCCCACATCAGGACCACAGCGCAGAGCGCGAGCAGGATGCTGGATACCAGCGTGGAAACACCTGCGGCCATGGCCATCTCAGTTGGTCTGAGCAGTGCGGTCAGCGGCGAATAGCTCAGATGAACAGCGGCGCCCACGATCGCGAATCCGAACGCCGACCACCGAGCGATATCGTCGCGGCGCCCGGCCACCGCCACTACCAGCGCCATCGCCAACAGCACCGGCCCGGCGGTCCTGCCGTCGAAGGCCACGGCCACCGCGATCAGGGCGGCCACGGCGGACAACGTCGAAAACACCTGCCGCACTATCCTGGACACTCCCGGAAGGCGATCCCCCACCAGGACGATCGCCAGCAGTGCTGCGGCCAGCGCGGCGGCCATCAACGCCGCGATCACGTGGTCCACTGCGAGCACTACGCACAACGCCGGTGTCACCCCGGCCGCGGTCAGCAACGCCATCGCTGCACGGTTCGCTGTGCCGGGCAGCAGAATCAGCGCAGACCCGATGGCCACCGATGCCGCGATACCGCATGCGCCGGCAAGCCAGAGGTCCTCGCGAGTATCGAGATAGCGAGCAGCGAGTGCCACCAGCAATGGCAAGACCGCGGCGGCGACCCGCGCGCCGTGCAACCAGATCCAGTCCTTACCGAGCTGAATCGGCACCGACACCGCGGACAGGGCCAGCATGAAGCCGACGAGCAACAACGTGATCCCATCGGCAACGACAGGCGCCAGCCCGATCAGCGGCACCAGCACCAGCAACGCCAGATGTTCAGAATCCCACCGGCGGGATAACGTCAGCCCGCCGCCGGCGATCCCCGCCGAGACGATGAGTCCGACCGGCGCGGAAACCCAGCCGTAGATCGCCGTAATGGCGATGACGTCGATGTAGCCCGCGGCGATTCCGGTGGCAGCCAGCGCGATCGCCCCGACCCGTCCTCCTGGCCGGGTGTTGAGCCACCAGGCGGCGCCCACCAGCGTCACGGCGAGCACTGCTCCGGCAGCCACCCGGAACTCCGGACGCAGGATGCCGGCCTGTGCCGCCAGCACCAGCAGCAGCGCCACCCCGATCAGGGTGACCGCGACGCCTGCCACGGCGAGCAGTTTTCCGATCCAGCCTTCGGAGCGCTCCGCCGGTGGCTTGACGCGCGCCGGTGGCGGCGGTGGGGGGTACGGCGGCGGTAGGGGGTAACACGGGGGTGGCGGGTATTGCGGCCGGTAGGGCATGGCCGGCTCCTGCACCGCACGCCCGGCGAGAAGCCGATCGAGCGCTGCGAGATCGGTGGACACCCGGACCAGCTGTTGCGATATCGCAGCGAAATCCGCGGAGAGCCGGGAGATGACAGCTGTGTGCGGTTGGGTCATGCTGCCATCGTCGCAGGATGGGCGCCTACGCGAATGAGTACAACTACTCGTCGAGCCCGTGCTCAATAGCGTAGCGGGCCAATTCCACCCGATTGCCGATCTGTAACTTGCGGAACGTCGCCTGCACGTGGTTCTCCACCGTGCGATGGCTCAGCGAAAGCCGCGAAGCGATCTGCTTGGCGGTCAACCCCTTGGCTACGTAACGCAGCACCTCGGTTTCGCGCTCGGTCAGCGTCGGCCCCGCAGGCGCAGCATCCCTGGCGATACGGCGGTACTCACCCAACACCAGACCTGCCAGACCGGGAGTGAACACCGCCCGCCCCTGCGCAGTGGCCCGGACGGCGGCGGCGAGCTCTTGCTTGGACGCGCTCTTCACCAGGTAGCCGATGGCCCCGGCCTTCACCGCTTCTAGCACGTCGTCGTGTTCGTCGGAGGCCGAGAGCACCAGAATCCGCGAAGCCGGGGACACGGCGAGCACTTCAGCGGTGGCCTGCGCGCCGTGACCGTCGGCCAACCGCATGTCCATCACCACCACGGCCGGCTGCACCGCGGCCGCCCGTCGCGTCGCCGATGCGACACCGTCAGCGGTAGCCACGACGTCGAAACCGTCGTCGGCGAGATCCCGGGCCACCGCGTCGCGCCAGATCGGGTGATCGTCGACCACCATGACGGTCGTCACGTGTTCACTCACCGGGGCCCTCCGTAACGCGGTACTGTCAGCTCCCACTCCGTCCCGGATCCGGGACCGGTGCTCAGCTCGGCCCGTCCACCAAGCCAATTTATTCTTCCCACAATAGATTTCGCTATACCCACCCGGCCCTGAGCGACCGCTTCGGCAAGCCGTCCATCTGGGATTCCGACGCCGTCGTCGCGCACGGTCACGGTGACGCGGTCACCAAGATCCTCGAGCAGGACGTATGTATGGGCTCCTGACCCGGCGTGTACCTCGGCGTTGTCGAGGGCGTTGCATACCGCGGCGAAGAACTCTTCTGCCACCGCCGAATCGACAAGAACCGGCTCGGCGGGCACACTCACCGACACCTGGTCGGAGGCTCGCCGCCGCAGCAGCGCTCCGAGGTCTGCGGTGCCGGCGTCGCGCGGTTCCGCATCACCGGCACTCACCAGACGACGCAGCGCGCGCTCCTGCGCGCCAGCCAACTCGGCCAGGTCGGCGGCCTCACCGCCGATTTCACGTCCGCGGCGCGCCATCAACGCGAGCACCTGGATGGCACCGTCGTGGACCTGCCGCGACAACCGCTCCCGCTCCTCGACCGACGCGGACAGCCGGGCCGCCTGCCTCAGTTCAGCATCCGCGCGGCGCGCGGTCTGTGCCGCCATACCGACCGCGAGGCCGACAGCCAACTCGACCACGACCGTGGCGTTTCGGCCCAGGTCGATGTGGACATATCCCTTCAGTGCGGCGCTGGCCACCATGATCAGCACACCGGTGAGCATCCCGCCGATCGGCCCGACGAGGATCGCGGCGGAGATGGTGGCATTCGTGGCCCACAGGGTGGTCGGCCAGGACTGGTTGGCCAGTACCCATTGGTCGGAGGCGATGAGCTCGGTCGACAGCATCAACGCCAACACGACGACGATCTCGGCGACCACCCATGTCGAACGGCGCCCGAAGCCCTGCAGATAGCCGACCGCGCACACCACGCTCCAGCCGATCAGGACCGCGAACAGCAGCCAGCCGACACCCGGGTGCTCCAGATCAGGGTTGATCGTCAGCTGGAATCCCAACGCATAGACGCAGCTGAGCAGACGAAACACCTGAGCGGCCCGCCACAGTGGGGTGGCCGGGTCGGGCGCTACATCACCTTGGAGAGAAACGCTTTCGTCCGTTCGTGTTGCGGATTGGCCAACATTTCGCGGGGTTTCCCACGCTCGACGACCACCCCGGCGTCCATGAATGCCAAATCGTCGGCGACTTCGCGAGCGAAGCCCATCTCATGAGTCACCACGACCATCGTCATGCCTTCGGAGGCCAACTTCTTCATCACCGCCAGTACCTCGCCCACCAGTTCGGGATCCAGGGCCGAGGTCGGTTCGTCGAACAGCATCAGCTTCGGATCCATCGCCAGCGCCCGGGCGATCGCGACGCGCTGCTGCTGCCCACCGGAGAGTTGGGCGGGATAGGCGTCAGCCTTGTCAGCGAGTCCCACCCGCTCCAGCAGCGCCCTGGCCCGGTCCACCGCCTCGCTCTTGCGGACACCTTTGACATGCACCGGCGCCTCGACGAGATTGCCCAACGCGGTGCGGTGCGGGAACAGGTTGAAATGCTGAAAAACCATCCCCACATCGCGGCGCTGTTTAGCCACGTCGCGCGGCTTCATCTCGTGCAGCTTGCCGCCGCGTTCGTGGTAGCCGACGCGGTCGCCGTCGACATACAACCGCCCCGCGTTGACGGTTTCGAGGTGGTTGATGCAGCGCAGGAA
>JAGQTR010000437.1 GCA_020438915.1 Mycobacterium sp. | reverse complement strand
CCGCGATCGAGCCTGCGGGAACTATTGCCAGCGCGGCGTTGCGGCCCTGCACCCGCACCAGGTTGGGATTGTTGGTGTCGTACTCGACGTAGATGCGCATCCCGGTGTCGAGTTCTGATGGGTACAGCACCCCGAGTTCGGGTCGGTAGGTTACCCGATCGGGTGTGACGAACTCGATGGTCGACCGGCGCGGACCCGCGTCCAGGACATTGGCCTGGGCCACCCCGAGATGACGCTCGATCTGGCGGTCGTTGCGCCACGCGCCGAGCACCAGCAGCACCGACTGCAACGTCACCAGACACGCCGCGACCACGAGACCGATCCGGATCCGGCGCAGGATCCGGCCGTTAGGCGTCTCGCCCGGCGAGCCGGAAACGTGCGGAACTACGATGTGCCACAACGCCTTCAATCGCCGCTGCAGTTCGGCCAGGACAGCCGGGGTTTTCGCTGCGTTCACAGTGCGGCTTTGATCGACGCGTGCAGCGCCCGCAGTGACGACCTGTCGGCTTTGACCTCCAGCACCCGCATCCCCTCGAACGGCTCGTCGAGAGCGCCGACGATCTCGCCGCTCTCGATCTGTCGGCTCTCGACGTGATACGCGCGGCACAGCGCACCGACATCGACATCGTGCGGTGTGCCGAAGATGCGCGACGATACGTCGCTGAACCGCGGATCGCCCTGTTCGAGCAGCTCGAAAATACCGCCGCCGTTGTCGTTGGACACCACGATCGTGAGATTGCGCGGGGTCGGCTCCGTCGGACCGATCAGCAGACCTGAGCTGTCGTGAACGAATGTGAGGTCACCGATCAGCGCGATGGTCCGGCCGGCACCTTCGCCAGGCTGCATCTCGTCGAAAGCCAGGGCTGCTCCGATCGCGGTCGACACGGTCCCGTCGATGCCGGCAACCCCGCGGTTGGACTGAACCTTCACCCCGGTCGCGTCCAAGCCCACCAGCGCCATGTCTCGGACGGGGTTCGACGCGCCCAGGACCAACTGATCGCCAGGCCGCACCGCAGCGGCAATCGCCGCGGCGACGTGCAGGCCGGTGGTCAGCGGATGGGCGGCCAGCTGGTCGCGTACCGCGGTCACGGCATGGCTGTTGGCCTGTGCACAGCGCCGCAGCCAGTCCGCTGAGGGCGCACCGGAGATGACCGCACGAGTGCCGGTGGCCTGAGAGTTTCCCGACACATCAGGCCACCGTGGACCAGTGGTGAGCGCGAAGACCGGAATCGACGAATCGGCCAGCAATCTCGACACCGGGCGGTGCAGCGTGGGCCGCCCCAGCATGATGACCTGTTTGGGATGGAGCAACTGAAGCGCGAACGGGTGCAGCGGGTTCTGCGCCGCCGGCGCGGTCGGCTCGGCGACGGTGGGCAGGTGCGCCAGATTCCGGTGAGCGCCGGCGCCGTGACCGGCGATCACCACGGTGTCGGCAGTGAGGTCAATCTCCAGCGGCTGGTCGAACGCCACCGGGGGCGTGTAGGTCCACGGTTTACCGTCGGGACGGCCCGCCGGAGCGTAAACCCGCCCGGGTGCTTCCGTATCGTCCGCGTCGGGCACCAGCGGTTCGCGCAGCGGGATGTCGAACTGCACCGGTCCGGCGTTGGCTGACCGAGAGCCCTTGGCGGCCACCAAAACCCGGCAGGTCGCCGAACGCCATTGCGCGTTGAGCGAAGTCATATCCACCGGTGCGCGCTGCATCTCGGGGGCGAGCCCCAGGCTGATGTTGTCGCGCACCTGGGTGCCGAAATATCCGAGCTGCTCGAAGGTCTGGTTGGCGCCGGTACCCAGCAGTTCGTAAGGCCGGTTGGAGCTCAGCACAATCAGCGGCACCCGCGCATAGTTGGCCTCGACCACCGCCGGACCGAGGTTGGCCACGGCGGTGCCCGATGTCATCGCCACACACACCGGCGACCGTTCGGCCACCGCGAGTCCGATCGCCAGGAATCCCGCGGTGCGTTCGTCGATTCGGACGTGCAACCGCAGCCGTCCGGCGCGATCGGCGTCATGCAACGCGAAGGCCAGCGGGGCGTTGCGGGACCCCGGGCACAGCACCACGTCACGAACGCCGCCGCGGATCAGTTCGTCGACGACCACCCGGGCTTGTGCCGTCGATGGGTTCACCACTACACCCTATCGGCGAAGAAATTCAGGATCGCGGTGTTGACGACCTGGGGCTTCTCGATGAAGCCAAGATGGCCGGTTCCCGGTATCTCCAGAAACGTGCCGTTGGGCAGCGCGTTGGCAACTTCGCGCCCCAGGTAGGAAGGCAGCACCACGTCGTCGGCGAACCCGATGACCAGGGCCGGGGTAGAGACGTTCTGGTAAGCCGACAGCCGGCTGCTCTGTGGCGCGATCGACAGCTGGGTTCGCAATCCCGGGGTCGGCTGCTGGGGCCACATGGTGAACATATCGATCCAGTCCCGTACCGCGTTGTCGTCATTCAGCGTCGTCGGTGAAAAACTCTCCAGTAGGCGCACTTTCGCCTCGAACTCGACGGGTAGCCGAACTCCGGACTCAGCGAGCGCCCGCTCACCGGCCCAGAAGAAGTCACGGGCACGGTCGTGGCGGCCGCGGGTCGCCATCAGCACCGCCGATCGGACCAGCTCGGGACGCGCCACCATCAACTCCTGGGCGATGTAGGAGCCCATGGACACTGCGATGATCCGAACCGGGGCGAGGTTGAGTTCCTCGATCAGTTCAGCGACATCCCCGACCATTGTTTCGGTGGTGAACCCCTCGGCGTTCTCAGTGGCACCGGTACCGCGATTGTCGAACGTGACACAGCGATAACCGGCGCGAGCGAAGACCGGCACCTGGTGCAGGTGCCAGGTGCGGCCGGCACCCCCACGACCGGCGATGAACAGCACCGGCTCCCCTGAGCCGCGCTCGTCGTAAGCCAAATTCACGCCTCAAAGACTACGTTTCGGGCGCGTTAGAGCACCGTCACGGTCGCCAACCGCGCCGGATTCGCCCGAGGGCGGCGTGCCACAAACGTCAATCCACCAACGGAAAGCAGTCGCGGACCCGCTCGATCCACCACTGCCTGCGCTCGGGTGCGACGGCCAGCGCGACCAGGCGTGCCGGGTCCGGCGTCACCGTCGCCACCGGAAGGTACCCGTCGACGGGCGTCACCGGCTCGGCGACGTCGTCGACGAACAGGCCCCCGGTGCCCAAGCCGCAGGCATAGGGCAGGGCGGGCAGGCAGCCTGCGGCAACGAGGCCGGTACCAATACCGACCGCGGTGTCCAATGCACTGGACACCACGATCGGGATGTCGATCTGACCGGCGATGCCGAGCATCGAGTACACCCCGCCCAGCGGCGCCACCTTGAGAACCGCGATGTCGGCGGCGCCGGATCGAACCACCAGCAGCGGGTCGTCGGCCTTGCGGATGCTCTCGTCGGCGGCCACCGGCACG
>JAGQTR010000436.1 GCA_020438915.1 Mycobacterium sp. | reverse complement strand
CGAACGCCGTCGCGACTTTCGCGAGATCATCGACGTAAACCTGATCGGGGCGTGGAATACCGTCGATGCGGCCATCCCGGCGCTCATCGCGGGCGGCCGGGGCGGTTCCGTCGTCCTGGCGAGTTCCACCCAGGGACTCAAGGCCTCCGACACCGACCGAGCCGGGCTGCAGGCCTATGCGGCATCCAAGCGCGCCCTCGTGGCCCTCATGCAAGGCTGGGCTCAGCAGCTTGCGCCACACTCGATCCGGGTCAATACGATCCACCCCAGCGGTGTTGCCACTGACATGATCCTCAACGAATCGACGATGGCACTGGCCACAGCCAAAGATCCGTGGCTGATGGCCCAACAGAACGCCTTGCCCATCGCACTGGTTCAGCCCGAGGAGATCGCGGGTGCGGTGGCGTGGCTGGTATCCGACGAGGGCAGGTTCATCACGGGTACGTCCTGGCCCCTTGATGCGGGATTCACGTTGCGAAATTGAGGACGCTCGAGGCGCCCCTCACGCTCACCGACCAACTGGGTGGTTAGTCTGCATGTAGACGCCCTATCGAGCAGGAGGCCAGCCATGCAATTGGCGCTGACATCCGAGGAAGCCGCCTTCCGCGACGAGCTTCGCACCTTCTATCAGACCAAGATCTCGGCCGAGATCCGTGAACGCACCAGGACCGCCGCCGAAGCCAATCGCGACGACATCGTCGCCACCCAGAAGATCCTCAACGAGCACGGGCTGGCGGTACCGAACTGGCCGGTCGAGTGGGGCGGCAAGGACTGGACACCGACCCAGCAGCAGATCTGGCTCGACGAGATGCAGCTGGCCAGTGTGCCGGAGCCGCTGACCTTCAACACCAACATGGTTGGCCCGGTCATCGCCGAATTCGGTTCCCAGGAAGTCAAGGAACGTTTCTTGGCGCCGACTGCGGCGCTGGATATTTGGTGGTGCCAGGGTTTCTCCGAACCCGAAGCCGGCTCCGACCTCGCGTCGCTGCGGATGACGGCGCTGCGCGACGGTGACACCTACGTGGTGAACGGTCAGAAGACGTGGACGACCCTGGGCCAGTATGCCGACTGGATCTTCTGTTTGGTCCGCACCGACCCCAACGCCCCGAAGAAGCAGGCCGGTATCTCCTTCCTGCTCATCGACATGAACACCCCGGGCATCACGCTGCGACCGATCAAATTGGTAGATGGCAGCCACGAGGTGAACGAGGTCTTCTTCGAAGATGTCCGGGTGCCCGCCGACCAGCTCGTCGGCGAGGAGAATCAGGGTTGGACGTACGCGAAGTTCCTGCTGGGCAACGAACGCAACGGCATCGCACAGGTCGGCCGCACCAAGCTGCGGCTCGCCGCGGTCAAAGAACACGCCAAGGCCAGCGGCCTGTTCGAGGATCCGTTGTTCGCCGCGCGGTTGGCCGAAGCCGAAAACGACATCGTTGCACTGGAACTGACGCAGATGCGGGTCGCCTCAGGCTCCAAGGGCGGCAAACCGAACCCCGCTTCGTCGGTGCTGAAGCTGCGCGGCAGCCAGCTGCAACAGCTGGCCACCGAGTTGCTGATGGAGGTCGCCGGGTCCGACGCGTTGCCGTTCGACGCCGGCCACGGAATCGCCTCGCCGCAGTGGGCGCAGCACAGCGCCCCGAGTTATCTCAACTACCGCAAGACATCTATATACGGCGGCAGCAACGAAGTGCAACGCACCATCATCGCGTCGACCATTCTCGGACTGTGAGATAGGGGCCTGAAAATATGGACTTTCAACTGAGCGAAGAGCAGATCCTGCTTCGTGACACCACCCGCGATGTGCTGTCGCAAACCTATGACCCCGAGAGCAGACTGCAGGTCGTCAACACCGACCTGGGCTGGAGCCGCGAGGTGTGGACCCAGTTGGCCGAGATCGGCATCCTGGGGTTGGGATTCGACGAGGATGCCGGTGGCCAGATCGAGATCCAGGTGGTGTTGACCGAGATCGGTCGGCGCCTGGCACCGGAACCGGTCGTGCACGCGGCATTGGGACCGGGGGCGCTGATCGCCGAAGTGGGCACCAGCGCACAGCGCGCGATGCTCGATGAGGTCGCTGCGGGTGAGCGGCTACTGGCCTTCGCCCATTTAGAGCCGGGAATGCGGCTGCCCACGACCGAGGTAACGACAAGCGCGGCCCGCGAAGGTGATTCGTGGGTTCTGAGCGGTCGCAAGAACCCGGTGCTGGCCGGTGACTGCGCTGACACCCTCGTGGTCAGCGCGAGGCTGCCTGACGGCGGCACCGGGTTGTTTCTTGTCGATGCCGGGTCGGCCCGCGTGCAGCCCTACCGAACGTTCGACGGTCTGCGCGGCGCCCAGGTGGACTTCGAGGAGGTGACTGCCGAACCGTTGGGTGAGACAGTCGATTCGTCTGACGCCATCACCCGCACCCTCGTGCGCATCTCCTCGGCGCTGTGCGCCGAAGCGCTCGGAGCGATGGAGGAGGCGCTGCGTCTGACGGCGGAGTACCTCACGCAGCGTAAGCAGTTCGGTGTCACGCTGAGCAAGTTCCAAACACTCACCCAGCGGGCCGCCGACATGTACGTCTCGCTGGAACTGGCTCGCAGCATGACGCTGTACGCGGCCATGTCGATCGCCGACGGCAATCTCGATCCGACCATTGCGTCCCGGGCCAAGCTGCAGACCGGGCGCTCCGGCCGTCATATCAGCCAGGAAGCTATCCAGCTGCACGGTGGTATCGGGGTAACCGACGAATATCCAGTGGGGCACTACGCGGCACGGCTCACCGCGATCGAGCACACCCTCGGTTCGTCACAGGACCAGCTGCATGTTTTGATCGGCCAACTCGACGACTACGAGGTCGTCACGGTTTGACGCAGAACGGCGTGGACGACGGCGACCTCAGCGGGGGCCCATCATGCCCCCGGGGCCCCTCATTCCGCCGGGCCCCATGCCGCCACCCGGCCCCATCATGCCGCCGCCCATCATCGACTGCATCATCGCGGGCATCCCGTCCCGGACGAATCCACTGACTTCCTGGGCGTGCTCGCGAATTGCTTGGATGAGGTGCGGGTCATCGGCGGTTTCTTCGGCGATGACACCCGTTGGGGTCAATGTCAGCTGCCGGCGGTAGCCGGTGGGATTCCGAAACAGCGTCGGCAGGCTCTGACTCATGCACATGACCTCGGCCCCCTGCGCCACGTGGGCGTACATGCTGGACACGTGGGCCTGTAGTTGGGCCGCCAGGTCCGGCGAATTCGATTCCGTCGTGGTGCGCACACCTCCCGGAATCTCCTCGACGACGCGATTGATGTCGTTGTGCCGCCTGAACATATCCATGTAGGCGCGCATGTCGGCGGGGCCGACGCGCATTTGGTCACCATCACCGGGCCCGTGGGCGAGTCGTACGTCCGGCGAGCGCGTGGTAGATCCGTTGCGCACGGCCAGGTTTCGGACCGCGAAACCGAAGCCTAAGACGCTTCCCGCGGCCAGCGCGCCTAAGGCCGCGAGCGCCGTACGGCGGGTGATCAACCACGTCATCGTGCATTCACCTCGATCCATGGTTCAGTGAGGCTCATGGTTCCATAACTCTCAACCATGCCGGAAGTGCCTTTAGACCTCATTGCCGGGGACCCCTTGTGGGTATGGCCGCCGTTAGTAGTCGTCGTGAAGCCGCATCCACTCGTAGGGCGGCTGCTGCGGCCAACCGGACGGTGAATCCTCCCAGTTCTCCTGCCGCCCGTAGGGCGTGAGGTCGAGCAGGTCGAACACCAGCATGAACGGTTCCTCGCCTCGGTCGAACGTCTGCCAGGTGTGAAACACCCGCCGGCCGTCGCGAAGGAACACGCTGATCGCGTGGCGCTCCTCGCCATCGACCGTGGCGTGAAAGTCCTCGTTGAACGTCGTGCGAGCCGATGACACCCACGGTAGTTCCCAGCCCATCCGGTCTTTGAATGCCGCCAGCTTAGCTACCGGCGCGCGCGAAACCAGAACTAACGACGTGTCTTTGGCGTGCAGGTGCGACAGCGGACCGATATGGTCGGCCATCATCGAGCAGCCAGAGCAGCCCTCACCCCAGTCGGGTCCGAACATGAAGTGCTGCACGATCAACTGGCTACGCCCGTCGAACAATTCCCACAGCGACAACGGGCCGGCCTCGGTATCGAACACGTAGGGTGTGTCGATCTCGACCATCGGCAGTCGACGGCGGGCCGCGCTGACCGCGTCTTTCTGGCGGAACAGCTCCTTCTCGCGCACCAGAAGCTCGGCCCGCGCGACCTCCCACTGGGCGCGTG
>JAGQTR010000025.1 GCA_020438915.1 Mycobacterium sp. | reverse complement strand
TACGCCGTCAACCGCATCGCGGTGATCAGCGACTCGTACACCACCGGAGGTGACGAGGGGGGAACCGGCACGAAGGGTTGGACTACCCAGGTGTGGCGGGCGCTGGCCCAGCACGGAATCGCGGTCACCCCAACGGTGGCGGCCGAAGGTGGTGCTGGGTACTGCACGCGCGGAAATCGGGGCAGCGTGTTCGAGGATCTGACCGTTAGGGCGGTCAAGCCCACCGATGTGCTCGTCGTGTTTTTCGGATCGCGCAACGACATGGATGTCGACCCGACTCGGCTGTCGGTCGCGATGTACGGAACATTGCGGTTGGCGCGCCAAATCGCGCGTTCGGCGAAGTTTCTTGTGATCGGTCCCGCGTGGCCCACTGCGGATCCACCGCCTGCCATTCGCCGCATTCGCGATGTGCTCAGCTACCAAGCCGAGCTCGCCGGGGCGAGCTTCGTGGATCCGATCGCGGCACGCTGGTTCGTCGACACGCCCAGCCTGATCGGCGAGGACCACGTGCACCCCACTGACGCCGGACACACCTACATGGCGCAGAAACTCGCCCCGCTGATCGGCGCCCAGCTCAACCCCTACTGACGGCGTGGAGCGGTCATCTGGCCGTAAAAATCTGCAAACAAAAAGGGGCGCCCGTCGCCGGGCGCCCCTCTCTGATTGGGCTGCTGAGGGTCAGGCGCCCTTGCCGATGTCATAGCGGTCGGCATCCATTACCTTGACCCACGCGGCGACGAAGTCGTTGACGAACTTGTCCTTGGAGTCGTCCTCGGCATAGAACTCGGTCAGCGCGCGTAGCTGCGAGTTGGAACCGAACAGCAGGTCGACGCGACTCGCCACGTACTTCTGCTTACCGGTGGCGAGGTCCTTTCCGACGTAGGTGCCGTCATCAGCGGACGACGGTTCCCACGTGATGCCCATGTCGGTCAGGGTGACGAAGTAATCGTTGGTCAGCTGCCCTGGCCGCTCGGTGAGCACACCGAGCTTGCTGCCGCCATAGTTCGTCTCCAGCGCCCGCAGGCCGCCGATCAGCACCGTCATCTCCGGTGCCGACAGCTTCAACAGGTTGGCCCGGTCGATGAGCTGATACTCGGCGGGTACTTCCAGGCCTTTACCGAGGTAGTTGCGGAAGCCGTCGGCCTTGAGCTCCAGGTAGGCGAACGACTCCTCGTCGGTCTGCTCCTGGGTGGCATCGCCACGACCCGCGCTGAACGGCACCTCGATGTCGTATCCGGCTGCCTTGGCTGCCTTCTCGACACCTACGTTGCCCCCCAGCACCACCAGGTCGGCGAAAGACACGTCGACTCCGGCGTCAGCCTGGATCGCCTCGAGCTTCTTGATCACCTGAGCCAACTCGTCGGGCTCGTTGGACTCCCAGCCCAGCTGCGGCTGCAGCCGGATACGACCACCGTTGGCGCCGCCGCGCATGTCGCTGCTGCGGAACGACGAAGCGGCCTTCCATGCGGTCGAAACCAGTTGCGGCACGGTGAGGTCCGACGCTGCAATGGCACTCTTCAGCGTGGCGATATCAGCCTCGGAGAGGTCGGCCGGGGCCGCGGGGACCACGTCCTGCCACAACCAGGTTTCGTTGGGCGCCAGTGGCCCAAGGTAACGCGACACCGGACCCAGGTCTCGGTGCAGCAGTTTGAACCAGGCCTTGGCGTATTCCTCCCGCAGCTCCTCGGGGTGGTCGAGCCAACGGCGGGTGATCTCACCGTAGATGGGATCGAACCGCATCGACAGGTCGGTGGTGAGCATCGACGGGTGTGTCCGGCCCTTGAGGTCCGCGGTCGGCACCGAGTTGGCCCACCCGTTGTCCTTGGGCCGCCACTGCTGGGCACCTGCCGGACTGTGAAACAGCTCCCACTCGTTGCTGTAGAGGATCTCCAGGAAGCTGTTGTCCCACTTGGTCGGGGTGTGCGTCCAGGTCACCTCGAGCCCGCTGGCGACTCGATCATTGGGGTTGCCGGTCTCGTTGGGGTTGCGCCAGCCCAGACCCATGGTCTCGAGCGGGGCGGCCTCTGGCTCGGGCCCGAGCACCTCGGCATCGCCATTGCCGTGGGTCTTGCCGAAGGTGTGCCCGCCGCAGATCAGCGCGGCCGTCTCGATGTCGTTCATCGCCATCCGGCCGAAGGTCTCGCGAATGTCGATGGCCGCAGCCAGGGGATCCGCATTGCCTTCTGGGCCTTCGGGGTTGACGTAGATGAGGCCCAT
>JAGQTR010000435.1 GCA_020438915.1 Mycobacterium sp. | reverse complement strand
TGTGGTTGTAGCGGTGCACACCCATCGCCGCGAGCTGGTCGACCTGTTCGGAGGTCAACATGCCCAACGAACAGGCGATCTGGATGTCGACCTCGTTGCGGATCGCCTCGATCCCGGCCGCTACCTGTGCCAGCAGCCGCTCATCGGGGCCACGGACCGCGGCGACGATGCAGAACTCGGTCGCACCGGTCTTGGCAGTCTGCTTCGCAGCCTCCACCAGGCTCGGGACGTCCAGCCACGCGCTGCGCACCGGAGACGCGAAAAGTCCTGACTGTGAGCAGAAGTGGCAATCTTCGGGGCAGCCACCGGTCTTGAGGCTGATGATGCCCTCGACCTCGACATCGGGGCCGCACCAGGCCATCCGGACCTCGTGGGCCAGCGCCAGCAGGTCGTCGAGGCGGTCATCGGGCAGCTGCAACACCTGCAGGGTCTGGTGCTGATCAAGGCCCTCACCCCGGTCCAGTACCTGATCCCGCGCCACTGCCAGAATGTCGCTCACCCGTCGGGCCTCCTCGCACGTCTCGCCGGCGGAGCCGACCATTGAACACCGTTCAGGTTAGGGTACCGATGTGCAGCTCCACAAACAGGACGTGGTCGAGGCGGCGACCGCCCTGCTGGACGACTATGGGATCGCCGACCTGTCAATGCGACGCCTGGCCCGTGAGCTGGCCGTTTCCCCGGGGGCTCTGTACTGGCATTTCGCCAACAAACAGCAGCTTCTCGGAGCCGTCGCCGACCGGATCCTGCACCCCGTCCAGGTGCACCCCAACCGAGTTCCGGCCCACTGGCGCGACCATGTCATCGACATCTGTGGACGGCTTCGCGAAGCGCTGCTGTCCCACACCGACGGCGCTGAGCTGGTGTCAGCCAGCTTCGCCGCCGGCCAGTCAGCGGCCATGAGCGACGTTCTCGCGCAGCTGGGCGCCGCAGCCGCCGAAGCCGGGGTGGAGCCGATTCACGCCGAACTGGCCGCCCGCACCGTCATCTACTACACACTCGGCTCCACCGCCGACGAACAATCCCGGATGCAATGGGACGCCGCGGGCGCCGATGTCCCGCCCACGGTCTGGACCGAGAACCCCAACGCCCGGTTTGCTTTCGGCCTCAACCTGCTCGTAGAAGGCATCGCCGCCCACAGCCGCGCCAACACCTGAGGCGTTTCAGCCGATCTGGTGCACGATCTTGGCATTGCCGTCCCAGTGCCGCAGCCCGGTGAGCCGGCCGCGGATCTCGCGGCCGAGCTGGCGCAGTGTCAGTGCCTGCGGCAGCTGCTCAGGGGATATCCGGCGGGCGAGGGTGACGTGGGGTGTCCAGGTACCCGGCGATACGTTCGCGAGCGGACCATCGGGCATGTGTGGCAGGCAGATCCGGTGTACTTGCGCCTGCAGGTCAAGCAGCTCCACCGAGGGCACCACCAGGCGCACCAGGGTGACGGTGCGTCCGCCGAACAGCATGACCGCCCCGATCCGGCAATCCATGGGTAGCCGCGCCAACGCTGGCTGCAACGCAGCGGTCACCGTATCGTCCATCCGCCCGGACACCGTGAGCGTGACGTGCGGGCGGTTGCTCGGGGATCCGTGGGCGGCCTGACTGCGCACCCCCGCGACCATCAGGTCGTCCCAGATGCGTCGCACCGCCGAGTCGGTCTCGGCGTCGAAGAGCAACTCCACGGAGTGCACCATCAGCCGACCAAGCTTTCGACCCACGAATGGTCGAAGGCCGCCGCACTGACCGATTCGAATCCCTGCCGCGTCGACGAACCGAGGCCCGCAGGCAATCTCGCGCGCAGGGGCGCCAGCCGGGCCAATTCGTCGCGATTGCCCAACTCGGCCACCGTGGGCTCGGCCGGCCACGCGCCGATAACCAGGCCGGCACTGGCGATCCCGCGAGTGGCCAGCGCCTCCAGCGTCAGTGCGGTGTGGTTGAGCGTGCCCAGTCCCGCTGCGACCACCGTCAGTACCGGGGCCCCGAGGTCGGCTGCGATATCGCGCAGTGTCACCCCGGCCGCGCCGATCTCGACCAGCAGACCACCGGCCCCTTCGACGAGGGTGAGCCGGCCGGGTTGGTCCACCGTGGTCACCAGTTCGAGCAGCGCCGCCCGAGTCGGCAATCCCGCCCCCACTCGCTGGGCGGCGGCCAGCGGCGCCAACGGCTCAGGAAATCTCGCCAGCCTATGCAATTGACTGACACCAGCCAGCCGCGCAACCTCGGCGAGATCGTCGTCGCCGTCCCGGGTTCCGGTTTGCACCGGTTTGCATACCGCAACGTCGACGCCGGCCAACCGCGCGTGGCAGGCCAGCGCCGCGGTGGCGATGGTCTTGCCGACCGCGGTACCCGTTCCGGTGACGACGAGAACGCTCACTGCGGCGACAGCACCTCGTCGAGAACCCGCTGCGCAAGTGCCATCTCGTCGCCGGTCAGCGATGCCCGTGCGGTCAATCGCAGCCGTGACGTACCGGCGGGCACCGTGGGCGGCCGGAAACACCCGACCCGCACCCCGCGCTGCAGACACGCCGCGGCGGCGGCCAGCGCAACCTCGGGTGCCCCGAGAATCACCGACACCACCGCCGATGCGGGCGCGGCCGTGACCTCACACATCGACGCCAGCGCCGCGGCGTGGTCACGCACCCGCTGCGCCCGCCACGGTTCGTCGACCAGCACCTGCAACGCAGCCTGCGCGGCACCGACTGCCGCGGGTGCCAGGCCGGTGTCGA
>JAGQTR010000434.1:2067-2359 GCA_020438915.1 Mycobacterium sp. | reverse complement strand
AGCCCGGCATGAGAGGTACCGGTACTGACGAATAACGCAGCGAAGGCCGCAAGCGTCGCGATCAGCGCCCGACTGACTGTCTTCATGATCTCCCTTAGATACGTGTGCCGTTTGTCGCCTGAGCAGTGTCTGTAAGTACTTAGTTCATGTTCCAGGGTGCGCCGTAGGTGGTGACGCTGTCGCCGGTGGAGGAGACCAACCGGGCGAACGGACGCAGCAGCACCCCGCCGGCCGCACCGGTCACCGTGCCGTGGGCGTTGGACACCGCCACCGAACCCCCGGGACCGGCCAC
>JAGQTR010000434.1:0-2008 GCA_020438915.1 Mycobacterium sp. | reverse complement strand
ATACCCGGGCCGTTGCCCAGATCCGCCGAGATCGACACACCCGGGAACAGCGGCGGGGTCACAATGCCACTGAACTCGTCACCGAATCCGGGGCTGATAATGCCTGCAGATTCCCAGCCGTCGAAGGCGATGTTGGGGGTGGTGTAGCTGAAGTTGATCCCCACACCCAGCGACCACGGAAAGCCCACCTGATAACCCAACTCCAGCGTGCCCTCGAAATCCTCGGCATCCGGACCGTCGACGATGTAGGTGGCCTTACCCGAATGGAACCACTCCCGGGTCAGCCGGTTGCGATCCAACGGAAACACCCCGTTGAGGAACGTGTCCCACTGCTGGATCGTCAACGTATTTCCCTGGCCGTCGACCAGCGACAACTCATTGTCCAGCCCGGCATGAGAGGTACCGGTACCGACGAATAACGCAGCGAAGGCCGCAAGCGTCGCGATCAGCGCCCGACTGACTGCCCTCATGATCTCCCTTAGCTGCATCACCGGAACCCTGGGTGGATACCGAAATCGTTCTTGCCTGGCCTAACCGCTACACACATTCCGCTGAACTTTTCGTGTGAGTGGAGTTGGGAACGCCACTCGTCGGTCTCACGATTCGCTCATCGTTGACACGAGGAACATAACGGGGAGGCATAGGAGCGGCAACGCGTACGTTCGCCACTCGCCTTTCGAATGCTGGGTTGGACGTAGTTTGCTGAAGGTACCACGATCGTCCCCAACCTCCCTTGTCGCGACGGCGGAGCTTTCGGTGTGGGCAACGTCGCAGTTTCTGGCCCCGCATCAGAGTGTTCGCTTCGCGTGGCACCAGCGTTACAGGTGCGCATTCTGGGGTTATTGCGCAAATAGAGTTTTAATCGTGGTGAGGCGGAACATTGTCGGTGAGCCACCGATCGTGATCGGCGTCATCGTCCGGCGATGCATTGTCGCGTTCGTCAAATGATATCTCCGGCAACGCATTCCCGAAAATCTTGTTAACTGCGCTCCGCGGGCGCGGTGTGGGGTGCGTCACAGCCGGCCTTCACTGTGACGAAGATCACACTGACCCGCTATTTGCCGTTCACCAGCGCTTAACATGACAGTCAGTATGGCGCAGCGCCTCGGGGGTCAGATATCCAAGCTGGATAACTGCGCGATGATGTGCGCCGCCAAGGGCCCCAGGGTCGCCATGCCATCGCGCACCGCCGCACGAGACCCGGAGAGGTTCACCACGAGCGTGCTGCCCGATATGCCGGCGAGCCCGCGCGACAATCCCGCATCGGCGATGCCGGCGGACAAACCGGAGGCCCGAAGCGCCTCGGCGATGCCCAAAAGCTCACGATCGAGCAGATCGAGGGTCGACTCGGGCGTCACGTCACGCGGCGTAACGCCGGTGCCCCCGATCGACACCACCAGGTCAACCCCGCCGATGACCGCGGTGTTGAGGGCGTTACGGATCTCGACCTCGTCCGACGAGACCACCACCACGCCGTCGACCACGAAGCCCGCCTCACCGAGCAGCTCAGCGACCAGCGGACCACTGTGGTCGGCTTCGTCACCGTGGGCGGTGCGGTCATCGACCACCACGACCAGCGCCCGGCCCGCCAACGCATGAGGCTGTTCCATGCGCTCAACCGTATATCTCGGGTCGGACAGCAGTGCAGCCACACCGGTGCCCGGGCGGGGCTGCCCGGCGGTCAGCCTCACTGGCCGGCCTTGCCGAGCGTGACGTCGACCGCCTTGGGTTTGCCCGAGGCGTCGGTGTAGGTCAGCGTCACCGTGTCACCAGGGGCCTTCGACCGCACGGCCGCCACCAGCGCATCGGCACTCCCGATGACCCTGTCGTCGAGTTTGGTGATCAACACTCCGTCGGGCAGTCCCGCAGCTGCGGCGGCCCCACCCGAGGTGACCTCGACGATCTTGGCGCCGTCAACCCCTGCTTCGTTGCCAACCTGAACGCCCAGCGACGCCCGCGAGGCAGATCCCGTCTGGATCAACTCGTCGGCGATCCGCTTGGCCTGGTC
>JAGQTR010000433.1 GCA_020438915.1 Mycobacterium sp. | reverse complement strand
CGAGTGCGATGCCCAAGAGGAACAACATCGAGGAGACCATCGACACCATCACGTAGGAGATGCCCGCCCGCACCCGCTCCTTGCTGGCGCCGATGGTCAGGAGCACGAAGCTCGCGCTCAGCAGGACCTCGAAGCCGACGAACAGGTTGAACAGGTCGCCGGCCAGGAAAGCCATGCACACACCGGACGACAGCACGAGGTAGGTGGGCAGGAAGATCGAAATCGGCTGGTGCTCGTCACCATCCCGGATGCCCTGCCCGATCGCGTAGAAGACGACGGCGAGCAGCACGACCGATGACACGACGAGCATCAGTGCCGACAATCGGTCGACCACAAGGGTGATCCCGAGAGGTCCCATTCCGGGCTCGGTGGGACCCCAACCACCGACCTGCAGCGCTATCGTGCCGTCGCGGTCGGCGAGGTGCACCAGCGCAGCCGACACGACGACCATCACCGACAGCGCGAGCACGGTGATGGTTCGCTGGAGCCGTCGCCTGCGGCCGGCGATCAGCGTCATCGCCGCGGCGAGCATCGGGATGAGCACGGGCAGTGGCGTCAGCACCGGTGCGAGGTGGCTGCCCATCAGCGGGACCCTTCGAATCCGGGTAACGCGTCGAGTTCGTCGGGCAGGTCGGTGTCGCGACGATGATCGGCCTGCAATTGCTCCTCGACGTCGTCGGACTCCTTGCCGGTCAGCTGCGACACCCTGGTGTCCTCGGGATCGTTGCCGACTTCCTCGACGGTGTTCAGACGATAGGAGCGATAGGTCAGTGCCAGCACGAATGCCGCGATGCCCATCGTGATCACGATCGCGGTCAGAATCAGGCCCTGCGCCAACGGATCCGCGGCGGTCGTCTGGCCCGCACTGGTGCGTCCGCGCACCGGCGGGTTCCCCCGCGCGCCACCGACCGAGAGGATCAGCAGGTTGATCGCGTTGCTGATCAGCAACAGCCCCAACAGCATTCGGACCAGGCTCCGTTCGAGCAACAGATATACCCCGGTGGCTGTCAGGGCGCCGATGATGATGAGCGGAAACAAGTAGGTGGTCACTGGTGTACCGCCTTGCGTTCCTGCTCGTTGATCTCAGTCTCAATCTCGGCGTCGACCCGCGCACCGAGGCTGCGTAACACGTCGAGCACCAGACCGACCACGATCAGGTACACGCCCAGGTCGAAGAATAGGGCGGTGACGAACTTGACGGTGCCCAGCACGGGCACGTCCATCTCGATCAGCGCTGAGGACAATACGGGTGCCCCGACCAGCAGCGAGGCTGCCGCGGTGCCCGCGGTCAGGGTCAACCCGGCCCCGAGGATCTTGCCCGCGTCCAGTGGCAGTGTCTCGCCCAGCTCGTAGGGGCCGCCCGCGAGGTAACGCAGTACCAGGGCCAGGCCGGCCATCAGCCCGCCGGCGAAGCCGCCGCCGGGGGTGTTGTGCCCGGCGAAGAAGAAGTACGCCGACAGCACCATCATCACCGGGAAGATGAGCCGCGTGGCGACCTCGAGAACCAGCGACCGGTGCCGCGGGTCGCGTAATCCGCTGCCGCGCAGCCAGGTGATGTTGCCGACGGCGGGGCTGTTCTCCAGGTATGCCGTCGGCTGCTGGATATCGGGGCCACCTGCGTTCCGCACATCCTGAACCCTGGGCGCGGCACCGAAGCGCCGGTTGCGGAACACCATTGAGGCGACGCCGGTCGCGGCGACGACTAGTACCGCCACCTCGCCCATGGTGTCCCAGGCGCGGATGTCGACGAGTAGCACGTTGACGGTGTTGGCGCCGT
>JAGQTR010000432.1 GCA_020438915.1 Mycobacterium sp. | reverse complement strand
ACGACGAGGTGTACCTGGCCGCCGAATCGGATCTGCAGACCGCACTGGGGCACATCGAGGCCGTGCAACCCTCGCTCGTCGTCGTGGATTCGGTGCAGACGATGTCGACCGCCGAGGTCGACGGCGTCACCGGCGGCGTGACCCAGGTCCGGGCAGTGACGGCCGCTCTGACCGGGGTGGCCAAAGCCTCAACCTCGCCGGGGGTGGCAATACTTCTCGTCGGGCACGTCACCAAGGACGGTGCCATCGCCGGGCCCCGCTCACTCGAGCACCTCGTCGACGTCGTGCTGCACTTCGAGGGTGACCGCACATCCTCGCTACGTATGGTGCGCGGGGTCAAGAACCGATTCGGCGCAGCCGACGAGGTCGGGTGCTTTCTATTGCACGACAACGGCATCGAATGCGTCTCCGATCCCTCCGGTCTGTTCATCGATCAGCGGCCCAAGGCGGTCTCGGGAACCGCGGTGACGGTCATGCTCGACGGCAAACGCCCGATGATCGGCGAAGTTCAAGCGCTGATCGGCTCGCCGGCGACTGGGAGCCCGCGGCGGGCCGTCAGCGGGATCGACTCCGCGCGCGCTGCGATGATCACCGCGGTGTTGGAGAAACGAGCGAAACTGCCCGTCGGAACCAACGACATCTACCTGTCCACAGTCGGGGGTATGCGCCTGACCGATTCGTCCTCAGACCTCGCCGTGGCGCTGGCGATCGCCTCGGCGTTCGTCGATGTGGCGATGCCCACGAGCGCCGTGGCGATCGGCGAGGTCGGGCTGGCCGGAGACCTGCGGAAGGTGACCGGCATGGACCGCCGACTGGCCGAGGCCGCCCGACTCGGATTCACCTGCGCCGTGGTGCCCGCCGGCGTAACCACCGCGCCACCCGGGTTGCGGGTGGTTTCGGCCGACGACATCGGCTCGGCATTGCGGGTCCTGCGCAGCATCAGCCACAATGGCGCGAACTGATGCAACTCCAGCGCAGATCAGACGACCAATCACGTGGAGAATCAATGGCCGTGAAGTCGACGGGGCGGGCGGCTCGCACCGTCGTTCAGCTTGCCCGGCCGACGCTGCGGGAGACGATCGCGCGGCTGGCGCCCGGAACGGCCCTTCGTGACGGCCTGGAGCGAATCCTGCGGGGCAAGACCGGCGCATTGATAGTCATCGGTTACGACGACAGCGTCGAGACCATCTGTGACGGCGGCTTCTCGCTGGATGTCCGGTACGCACCCACGCGGCTGCGCGAGCTGTCGAAGATGGACGGAGCGGTGGTGCTGTCCAGCGACGGCAGCCGCATTCTGCGCGCCAACGTCCAGTTGGTGCCTGATCCGTCCATCCCCACCGAGGAGTCCGGAACCAGACACCGCTCTGCCGAGCGCACCGCGATCCAGACCGGTTACCCGGTGATCTCGGTCAGCCATTCGATGAGCATCGTCACCGTCTACGTCGCCGGTGAGCGCCATGTGGTGCCCGAAACGGCGACGATCCTGTCGCGGGCCAACCAGACCATCGACACCCTCGAGCGCTACAAGACCCGCCTCGACGAGGTCAGCAGGCAGCTGTCGAGCGCGGAAATCGAAGACTTCGTGACCCTGCGCGATGTGATGACCGTCGTTCAGCGTCTGGAGATGGTGCGCCGGATCAGCCTGGAGATCGACTCGGACGTCGTCGAGCTGGGCACCTCCGGACGCCAGCTCAAACTTCAGCTGGAAGAGCTCGTCGGCGATAACGACAACGACCGTGAGTTGATCGTGCGGGATTATCACGCCAATCCCGATCCGCCCACCGCGGCTCAGGTCGGCGCGACCCTCGAAGAACTCGACGGTCTGTCCGACGGTGAACTTCTCGACTTCACGGCGCTGGCGAGGGTCTTCGGTTATCCGCCCACCGCCGAAGCGCAGGACTCCGCGATGAGTTCCCGCGGCTACCGCGCGATGGCGGGGATCCCGAGGTTGCAGTTCGCCCACGTCGATCTGCTGGTGCGCTCGTTCGGCTCACTGCAAGGTCTGTTGGCGGCCAGCTCGAGCGACCTGCAGTCGGTGGAAGGCATCGGGTCGATGTGGGCTCACCACATCAGAGAAGGTCTTTCGCAGCTGGCCGAATCCACGATCGCCGACCGGCTGGCCTGAACTCAGGTTGGTCAGCCGACCGGACCCGGAACCGGCATGTGCGGCGCACCGTCGACAGGTGCCTGACCGGGCTGCACCGCGGTCTGGGCAAGCATGAACGGCACTGGGGCAGAGCGCAGGTTGCCCAATTGGACGACGAGGTTGTACGTCCCGGGGCCGATCGGCTGTCGCGGCAGCGGGCAGTTGGGGGCCGAGCCCATCCCGGTCCAGGTGACTTCGGTGGTGACCTGCTCACCGGGCTGGAACGTTCTGATCAACGTCTCGTTGGAGGGCGCGCAGTCCAGGTTCGACCACAGCCGCTGGTTGTCCAGCGTGTACACGTAGGCGGCCAGCACCGCCGCTCCGACATCTCGCTGGCAGGCGACCAGGCCGATGTTGGTGAC
>JAGQTR010000431.1 GCA_020438915.1 Mycobacterium sp. | reverse complement strand
ACGCGGGCTGGCGCATCGACTACCAGTTGGCCACCCCCGGTGTGGCGGCGCGGGTCGCCTCGGCGCGCACCGAACGCCCGGCCGCCTATGCGCTGCGGTGGTCCGACCACGCACCCGTGACGGTCCACTACGCGGGAATCGGGCGCGGTTGAGCACCGTGAGCGTCGCTTACCGCGCCGAATCCGCCTAGCAGCCCTGCCGATTGGGGGTCTCCAGCGCCCCGTCGGCACCCTCGATCGCGCTGCGGACCACCTCGAGCACACGCGGATCCCAGGTCAGCGCGGTTTCCCAGGGCAAACCGACCGCGTCGGAGATGAAGATGCTGTGCGTGTCGTCGAAGACTGCGCAGCGGCGGTGCGGCAATACCCGGTCGCTGATATCGGTTGCCAGGGCACTGCGACGCGCCACCAGGCCGTCGTTGGGCCACGTCATCGGGTCGGCCGGCTCCGGATGGGTGAAGCGCGCACCGGCGATCATCATGACCGGGATCTGGTCGAGCACACCGGTCTGGTATTCGTTCCAGCCCTGCGGCCCCATCAGGTAGCCCTGGTTGACCTCGCGGCCCGTACCGGTCTGCAACCGTTCCACCTCGGTCAGCATCTCCGCGGAGGCCTGCTCACAAAATGCGTCGCCCCCGCAGTTGGACAGCGGGCTCAGGCCGTTGGCGTAGTCGCCCAGATAGGTGCCCTGCCATGGAGTGCCGAGGGTCGTCAGCGACCGGATTCGCACCGGGGAACCCAGCCCCTGCAGCACGCGGAACGCCGCACGCGAAAACAACCCGCCCATCGAATGTCCGACGACGTCGATGACGTTGACGCCGCGGGTGTCATGCAGATAGGTCAGGAAACGTGCCAGGTGTTCCCCGGCGAGATCGATCGAGGCGGTGGAGTCCACGGTCATGTTCTCCGGCAGCGTGATCGGGCAGTCACCGAAAGCGCCGAACCCGCCTTGATCGATCACCGGCCCGCGCCCGGCCATCGCCGGCGAGGTGTAGACGGTGTACCCGGCGTCGAGCAGATGCTGGCGCAGCGCCGTATCGGTGTTACCGGCGGCCAGGCCCGTTGCGCATGCCTGCTGCGGTGTCGTGAACGGGCTCACCGCATTGCCGCCCGACACGATGACCACCGCATGGTCTGCCGGCGCGGCGGATGCCTCGCCGATTGGGACAACCATCGACATCATCATAATCAGGCAGCACAGCAAAACACTTCGCATCGCCGGATGCTAGCCCATGGTGCCTGCATCGTCGGCGTCGACAGCCAATGGGAAAATGGTGCTCATCATGACCTCACATACGAAACCGGTCGTCTTCTCCGGCGCACAACCCACCTCAGATTCCCTGCACCTGGGCAACGCGCTGGGCGCGGTCAGTCAGTGGGTGGGGCTGCAGGAAGGTCACGACGCCTACTTCTGCGTCGTCGACCTGCATGCGATCACCGTCGCGCAGGAACCCGAGACGCTGCGCAGGCGCACCCTGGTCACCGCCGCGCAGTATCTCGCGCTGGGCGTCGATCCGGCCCGGGCGACGGTGTTCGTGCAGAGCCAGGTGCCCGCACACGCCGAATTGGCGTGGATTCTGGGTTGTTTCACCGGATTTGGCCAGGCGTCGCGGATGACGCAGTTCAAGGACAAGTC
>JAGQTR010000430.1 GCA_020438915.1 Mycobacterium sp. | reverse complement strand
CCGCCGGGGAACTTCTCGGCGAGGTTCACCGCGCCGGTCACCTCCATGGCGTGCGGCGCCGCACAGTCGACCGGGATGTCGGTGGGTTGGTTGGTCGCCGGGTCTATTCCCAGGCAGGTGCCCGCTGGCCACACCTTGGACTGGTCGATTTCGGCGACCTTGCCGGTGAACGTCAACTGCTGATTGTTGGCACCGGGCAGCTGCAGACCACAGAGCATCCTGCGCTCGCCGTTCTGCCGCCAGGCCTTGTCGCCGGACCACAGCATGCTGACCGTGAACCGGCTGTTGGGGTCGAAGTGCGGACCCAGGTAGCGCTTGACCGCCGCCGCGCACTGCTCCTGGCTGATCTGCTGGATCCGCGCCGCGGACGGTGGAGCAGCGTCGGGTCCGTACTCGCTTCCCGGGAAGGTGCGCATGTCCACCGACTCGGCGACCTCGAACCGGTGCTCCTCGGAGCAGTCGACGATCTCGGCTGCATCCGGTGTGCGGTCCGGCCAGTTGAGACAGAACCCACTCTTGGCGTGATCGAAGGTGTCGTTACCCCGGGGACCGAGGGAGATCGCGTTGGCGGTGCGGTTGCCGTCACGGTCGGCCTGCGGTAGTGCGGTGATCACCCCGGCGATCAGCAGACCGCCGAGCGCGGTGAGCAGCAGCGCGCGACGGGTCGACTCGGCCTGAAGGCTCCGCCACCACGCTGTTGTGGTCGGCGCCGAGCCTCCCGGCGATTCGTCCTGCGCGTCTTCGGGTACCTGCGACATCCGCTCCATTGTGACAGGCGTTTGCAGTGCTGTGACAAGTGATGCAGTTGTAGCGTTATGCGGTTGTGTCGGCGCGTTCGGCCACCACGTAGGGTTTTGCGCGTGATCGACCTGAAGGTGCTGCGAGAAAACCCTGAGGTGGTGCGCGCATCGCAACAGGCTCGCGGCGAAGATCCCGGACTCGTCGACGCGCTCGCCGAGGCGGACACCGCGAGGCGAACCGCGATATCGGCCGCCGACAACCTGCGGGCCGAACAGAAGGCGGCCAGCAAGCTGATCGGCAAGGCCGCACCCGATGAGCGGCCCGCGCTGCTGGCCGCGGCCAAGGGGCTGGCCGAGCGGGTCAAGGCCGCCGAATCCGCTCAGGCTGACGCTGAGAAGGCCTACACCGCGGCCCACATGGCGATTTCCAACGTCGTCATCGCAGGTGTCCCCCCGGGGGGCGAAGACGATTTCGTCGTGCTGGACACCGTGGGCGAGCCGCCGGCCATCGACAACCCCAAGGATCACCTTGAGCTGGGCGAGTCGTTGGGGTTGATCGATATGGCGCGGGGAGCCAAGGTCGCTGGATCCCGGTTTTACTTCCTCACCGGAGCCGGGGCGCTGCTGCAGCTCGGACTGTTCCAACTCGCGGCGCGCGTCGCGGTGGACAACGGCTTCACACTGATGATCCCGCCGGTGCTGGTCCGTCCCGAGGTGATGGCGGGCACGGGGTTCCTGGGTGCCCATGCCGACGAGGTGTACCGAGTGGAGGGCGACGACCTGTATCTCGTCGGAACCTCGGAAGTGCCATTGGCCGGCTTTCACGCTGACGAGATCCTCGACCTGTCGCAAGGGCCGAAACGCTACGCGGGCTGGTCGTCCTGCTTCCGGCGGGAAGCCGGCAGTTACGGCAAGGACACCCGGGGAATCATCCGGGTGCACCAGTTCGACAAGGTCGAAGCGTTCGTCTACTGCCGGCCGGAGGCGGCCGAGACCGAACACCAGCGGCTGCTGGGGTGGCAGCGCGAGATGCTCGCCCACATCGAGGTTCCCTACCGGGTGATCGACGTTGCCGCCGGGGACCTCGGGGCGTCGGCGGCGCGCAAGTTCGACTGCGAGGCCTGGGTGCCGACGCAGCGCACCTACCGGGAACTGACCTCGACCTCCAACTGCACGACTTTCCAGGCTCGCCGGTTGGCGGTGCGCTACCGGGACGAGAACGACAAGCCACAGACGGCCGCAACACTGAATGGCACGCTGGCCACGACGCGCTGGTTGGTGGCGATCCTGGAAAATCACCAGCAGCCGGACGGAAGTGTGCGCGTACCAAAGTCACTGGTGCCCTATGTCGGGATGTCGGTGCTCGAACCCGGGAGGAAGACATGATCGAACTGGCCATGATCGAGTTGGACGACGCCGAGTTGCGAACGTGGTTCGGTTTCGGGGTGGCGGGCAACTTCGCCGGCCACCTGGAGCAGGCCGGCGAGGCCCCCGACTTCGTGAACGTGATCTCTGAGGGATCGGCCCCCAAGGGCATCTTCCCTTGGTACGCACCGGGTTACGACAGTTTTCTCGGCGGGTACCCGCTCTCGCATGATGCCATCAGGCTGCCGGCCAGTGACACCCCGCTGAATCTGCAGATCGAACCCGAGGTTGCGCTGGCGTGCGAGGTCAAATGGGCGGGTGACACCGTCGCGTCGTTGCAGCCGTTCGCGCTCGGCGCCTTCAACGACTGCTCTATCAGGCGTCCGAACGCGCCCAAGATCAGCGACAAGAAGAACTGGGGTCCGGCGTCGAAAGGCGTTGCGCGCCAGTTCTTCGACATCAGCGACCTGACACCCGACGGGCCCACCGCTACGCTGCGCCTGCTCTGCCACCTGCGTACCGCCGACGGCCAAGAACACGAGTACGGCGTCGACAGTCCCCTGCTGGGCTATTCCTATTACGGCGAGGTTCTGCTCGACTGGATCGTCGACCGACTGGCGAACCAGAAGGGTTCGCAGGACACCCCGTTGGAGGACGTCGGTGCGTTGATGGTGGCCAGCGGGCATCCGAGGAAGCTGCTCGTCGGGATCGGTGCCACCAAGTACACCCCGCTGGGTGAGTCGACCTACCTGCAGCCCGGTGACGAGGCCGTCGTGCGGGTATACGACACCGCAAGCGATGCGCATTCCGAATTACGGCAGACAGTCGCAGGTTAGGACGCCAGCGTGGACGGGTCAGTGAGGCAACTCTGGCGCTTCCCGGTCAAATCGATGGGTGGCACGGCGGTCGATGAACTGCGGTTCGACAGCCGCGGCGTGCACGCCGATCGGCTGTGGGCGGTCCGTGACCTCGAACGCGACATCACCGCATCGGCACGGCGGGCGCCGGCGTTACTGGGATGTTCGGCCCGCTATGCGGTCGACCCAGGTCCGGATGCGGGGCCCGGGAATGCTCCGGAAGTGATCGTCACGATGCCCGATGGCTCCGAACTATCCAGTGCTGGAACCGAACTCGATAAAGCCCTCTCGGAGCTGCTCGGCCGCGAGATGAAGTTGACCGCATTGCCGCCGCTCGAGGACACCAGCCTGCACCGGTTGTCACCCCGGCAGACCCGCACCAACTATTCTCCGAGCACGGTGCGCCGCGACTTCGGCTTGTCCAGCTCGGAGGCGCTGCCGGACACCTCGGTCTTCTCGACCAAACAGATGCTGACGCTGGCCCGCTACGCCACCCCGCCGGGCACTTTCGTGGATCTGAGCCCGGTGCACGTGCTGAGCACCAACAGTCTGTCGGCGTTGTCTGCCGGCGCGCAGGCCGCGGATCTGCCGTACGACGTGCGTCGTTTCCGGCCCAACGTGCTGGTCGCGCTCGACGATGCCGGCAGTCGGTATCCGGAGTTCGATTGGGTGGGCGGTGATGTCGAAATCGGCTCGGTGGGTCTGCGGATCACCAACCGGACCATCCGGTGCGTGGTGCCGACGCGCCCGCAACCCGGACTTGAACTCGACCGCACACTGACCCGCAGGCTGGGCGAGAGCACCGAGCGGCTCCTCGGTGTCTACGCCGACGTCTCGACACCCGGCGTGGTGCGAGTCGGGGACGACGTGCGGGTGCACCGGCCGGCGGCGCCGGGCACGATCCGGCGCGCGGCCGAGGCGGCCGGCCGGACAACGCTGCGTCAGCTTCAGCGGGTGCTGGAGGCTACCGTGTTGCGGGAGCGGTGAATTCGACCGGCAGCCCCACGACGAAGCGCGGTTAGCCGGCGTGCTCCAGCAGTTCGGAGAGGAGTTCGACGAACTGCTGCGGGTCCGCGGGAGTGCACGCCGGATCCGGGTACGTCCCGGGCACATCGAGGGTGACAAGCTTGGACTTCAGCGGCCGCCGTACATCCAGCGGTAGCCAGTGCCGCAGATCCGACGTGCCCCAAATCCGGAACCGGTGCAGGAACAGCCCCAGCGGGCTGATGCGGTAGCCACGGATATCGCGCAGCCGGATGATCTTCGATGTTCCCGACGGAAAGTGATAGCGGCGCAGGGTAAGTGCCTCTTGGTCCAGCTGGATCAGACCGTCGTCGTAGAACCGCGGTGGGGTACTCATAGCTTCCTCGACCGTAGGGGGTGGCCGTTGCTGGTCAGGCACCTGCCGTTCTGCAGGTTCCACTGCCACCCGTGCAGGTTGCACGTCAGCGTGGTTCCCTCCACCACACCGAACTTCGACAGATCGGCTTTCAGGTGGGGGCAGCGACGTTGAACTTCCCAACCGTCCAACGTGATTGACGCCGAGACGTCGTGCGTTTCGGCGAACCAGCCGTCGGCGTAG
>JAGQTR010000429.1 GCA_020438915.1 Mycobacterium sp. | reverse complement strand
GCACGACGTCCATGTCGTCCTGATCCGCCTCTGCATGATTGGTGTAGCAGACGTCAATACCCATCGGCAGTCCCATGAGCTTGCCGCAGAAGTGATCCTCCAGACCCGCCCTGATGATCTGCTTGCCGTCGTAAAGATATTCCGGCCCGATGAAGCCGACCACAGTGTTGACCAACAACGGATCCAGCGCGCGCGCCACCGCGTACGCCCTGGTCTCCAGGGTCTGCTGGTCCACCGGCCTGCCATCCACGCCCAGATGCGCACCGGCGGACAACGCCGAGCCCTGGCCGGTCTCGAGGTACATCACGTTGTCGCCGATGGTGCCGCGCCCCAGCGCGCGTCCGGCCTCGTTGGCTTCGGCCAGCATTGGCAAGGTGACTCCGAAACTGGTGTTCGCGTCTTCGGTTCCGGCGATCGACTGGAACACCAAGTCCACCGGGGCGCCCCGCTCGATCAGTTCCATCGTCGTGGTGACGTGGGAGAGCACGCATGACTGCATCGGAATCTGGAACCGCTGCCGGATGTCGTCGAGCAGGTGCAGCAGGTCGCAGGTGTGCTCCGGGGAGTCGGTGGCGGGGTTGATGCCGATCACCGCATCCCCGCAGCCCATCAGCAGACCGTCGAGCATGGCCGCCGCGATTCCGCGCGGATCGTCAGTGGGGTGGTTGGGCTGCAGACGGGTCGCCAGGGTTCCCGGCACCCCGATCGACGTCCGAAACGCCGCGCTCACGGTGGTGGCTGCGGCGACCGCGATCAGATCCTGGTTACCCATGATCTTCGATACCGCCGCGACCATCTCCGGCGTCAGGCCCGGTGCAACCGCCGCCATGTGTTCGGCGCTGTCCGGTTTGGAGGAGGTGTCCAGCAGCCAGTCGCGGAGACCGCCGACGGTGAGGTGCGACAGCGCGGCGTAGGCCTTGCGATCGTGGCTGTCGATGATCAGCCGGGTGACGTCATCGGTTTCGTAGGGCACCACCACCTCGTCGAGGAAGATCGACAGTGGCAGATCGGCGAGAACCCACGCTGCAGCCGCTCGTTCGGCATCTGATGTGGCCGCGCAACCGGCGAGTTCGTCACCGGAACGCAGTGGTGTCGCCTTGGCCATCACCTCGACAAGCCCGCCGAACTCGTAGGTGTGGCCCGAGATCTGCTGGCTGTAGGTCACCTCAACTCATCCTCTGCGGCCGCCAGGGCGGCGAACTCCTCATCGGGGGAGTTGGCCACGAGACGGTGCCGGCTGTACAGCCCGAAGTAAGCCATGAAGGCGGCGAACACGATGAGGCACCACAGCGCGGCGACGTTGTCGACCAGGAACGTCGCAATGACCGCCAGGACGGCGATCACGAGAGCGACGCCGGTGGTGAAAACCCCGCCGGGGGTGCGGTACGGACGCGGCATGTCAGGTTCGCGCCGGCGCAACACGATGTGGCTGACCATCATCAGCACGTAGCTCAGTGCGGCACCGAATACCGCCATATTCAGCAGCAGGGCGCCCTGGCCGGTCAGCGACAGCACGAACCCGATGATCCCGGGGACCACCAACGCCAGCATCGGCGCCTTGCGGGAGTTCGTCACCGAGAGCACGGTCGGCAGGTAGCCGGCCCGCGACAGCGCGAACAACTGCCGCGAATAGGCGTAGATGATGGAGAAGAAGCTCGCGACCAACCCGGCCAGACCGATGTAGTTGACCACCTTGGCCATGGTGCCGTCGCCGAGCGCCTCCACCAGCGGGTTGCCCGACTCCGACATCGCCGCCGCGCCGCCCGCCCCGGTGGTCAGAATGAGCACCGTCGTGCAGGTGACCAGCAGGACGGCCATCGCGGCGATGATGCCCCGAGGCACATTGCGCTCCGGGTTGGCTGTCTCCTCGGCAGCCAGCGGAACACCTTCGATGGCCAGGAAAAACCAGATTGCGAAGGGTATCGCCGCCCAGATACCCAGGACGCCGAACGGCAGGAACGAAGAGGCACCGACCGCGTCGGTCACCGCGATGTCGGTGAGGTTCGACGCATCGAACTGGCCGATCGCGGTGATCGCGAAGATCACCAAACCGACCAGGGCGATACCGGTGATCACGAACATCACCTTCAGCGCCTCACCCACACCGGACAGATGAATACCGATAAAGACCGTGTACACGACGAGGTAGATCCACCAACCGTCCTTGATCCCGAATAAATTCAGCGATTCGACGTAGGCGCCGATGAACGTCGCGATGGCCGCGGGAGCGATCGCGTACTCGATCAGGATCGCCGTTCCCGTCGCGAAACCACCCCAGGGCCCCAGTGCCCGACGGGCAAAGGTGTACCCGCCGCCTGCGGCAGGAAGCGCCGAGGACAACTCGGCCATGCCGAGCACCAATGCCAGGTACATCCCCGCGATCACCGCCGCGGCAATCGCGAGTCCACCGAAACCACCCTGCGCCAGGCCGAAGTTCCAGCCCGAATAGTCACCGGAGATGACGTAGCCGACACCGAGGCTGGCCAGCAGGACCCAGCCCGCCGTGCCCCGCTTCAGTTCCCGCTTCTGCAGATAGGCATCCGATTCCCGATGCTCTTCGACACCGCGCCTGGTGCGGGCCGGCCGACTGTCGCTACTCATGACATAGGACTCCGTTCGAAGGTGTGCGCTATCACACTATGCCTCCCAGGGTTGCGCCAGCGTTGCAATTTTTGTCCGAAAATTGTTGGGGCACAATGAGATAGACGAATCAAGGCAAGCGGAAATTGCCATCGCATGCCCAGAAAAGACCTAAAGGTCGTTGAAACGACCTTTAGCCAGGAGCCTATTGGCTCGTCCAGAGGTTGTCCAGCGCTGCGGCTGTAACAGCTGCCCCAGGGCATCCGATAGATCGCACATACCAGTTTCAGAGACGGGGAAGGGGATCGCGGTGCACACGGTGCTCGGGCTGTCTCTGCAATCAACTGCTGTCGCCTGGGTGCTCCTGGATGCCGACGGCAAGGTGCTCGACCACGACGCGGTCCAATGTGACCCCGACTCCGAGCTTGCCGGTGCCGTCGAGACCGCCGGCGTGGCCGCACGAGGCGCCCACGCGATCGCGACGGCCTGCGGGTTCGAGATCGATCGCACGCGCCTGACGTGGACCAGTGAGATTGCTGCCCGCGACGGCGTGCGACTTCGGGAGCGGCTCGGCTGCGCGGGCTTCGGCGAAGTCGAAGCCGTGCCGATGCCCTGCGCCACAGCAGTGCTGGTCGATCCTGAGGCAACCGGAATCACACCCCGCTTGGCGTTGGCATACGGTGCCGCCCTGGCCGTGGTCGATCCCAGTGCGGCACACACCGTGCCGGTAACGCAGCAGATCCGCAGGCGTGGCGGACTCCGTCGCGGGCGAATCGCATCGGCTGCGCTCGGCGTCGCCGCCGCGGCGGTGCTCGGATTGCTGTGCCTTTCCGCTGGCGCAGGCCCGCAACTCCCGCCCGCTACGGCTACGGCCACGGCCACGGC
>JAGQTR010000428.1 GCA_020438915.1 Mycobacterium sp. | reverse complement strand
CCCACAGCCACGTCGACCACTTCGGTGGTGTGCTCGGGGTGACGACGCAGGCCGACGTCGACGCCGGCAAGGTCGCCGTGCTTGCCCCCGAGGGCTTCACCGAGCACGCCGTGCAGGAGAACGTCTACGCCGGAACGGCGATGGCACGCCGCGCCGGTTACATGTACGGCGCTGTCCTCGACCGTGGGCCGCAAGGCCAGGTGGGTTGCGGGCTCGGGCAGACCCCGTCGACGGGGGAGGTGGCCATCATCGTGCCGACTGTCGACATTTGCGAAACCGGCGAGAAGCACACGATTGACGGCGTGGAGATCGAGTTCCAGATGGCGCCGGGCACCGAGGCGCCGGCGGAGATGCACTTCTACTTCCCGCGTTACCGAGCGCTGTGCATGGCCGAGAACGCCACCCACAACCTGCACAACCTGCTGACGCTGCGCGGCGCACTGGTGCGTGACCCGCATGGCTGGGCGGGCTATCTCACCGAGGCCATCGACACGTTCACCGACCGGGCCGACGTGGTGTTCGCCTCCCACCATTGGCCCACCTGGGGCAAAGAGCGCATCGTGGAATACCTTTCGCTGCAGCGGGATCTATACGCCTACCTGCACGACCAGACGTTGCGCCAACTGAACCAGGGATACACCGGCATCGAGATCGCCGAGACCTTCGCAATGCCTCCGGCACTGGAGCGAGCCTGGCATGCCCACGGCTACTACGGCTCGGTCAGCCACAACGTCAAGGCTGTCTACCAGCGCTACATGGGGTGGTTCGACGGCAACCCGGCACGACTGTGGGCGCACCCGCCCGAAGCGATCGGTCCGCGGTACGTCGCCGCGATGGGCGGCCTGGACAAGGTGGTCGAGCTGGCTCAGGCCGCTTTCGATGGCGGTGATTTCCGTTGGGCGGCAACTCTTCTCGACCACGCCATGTTCACCGACGAAAACCACAGCGGTGCACGGCAGTTGTACGGTGACACCCTTGAGCAGCTGGCCTACGGTTCCGAGAACGCGCCGTGGCGCAACTTCTTCCTCGCCGGTGCCACCGAGTTGCGCGACGGGAACTTCGGCACCCCGACGCAGACCTCGTCGACGTCGATCGCCAGCCAGTTGACCCCGGAGCAGATGTTCGACGTGCTGGCGATCAGCGTCAACGGCCCACGCGCCTGGAACCTCGACGTCGCGATCGACGTGACGTTCCTCGACACCGCGACCAACTATCGGCTGACGCTGCGCAACGGGGTGCTGGTGTATCGCAAGGTCGCCGCCGAAGCGGACACCGCGCACGCCACCGTCGCGCTCGCGACCAAGATGCGACTGTTGACGCTGGCTGCCGGCGACAACACCTCGCCGGGTCTGGAGATCACCGGCGACGCCGAGGCGCTGGCAGGGTTGGTGAGTGTTCTGGACAAGCCCGACCCGGCCTTCAACATCGTCACCCCCTGATACGTTGCTGTGTGCTAGGTGGCGCCGAATCTGAACATCTGCGCGACAATCGGCGAATTTCGCGCGAACAACTTCAGTTTCGAGGCTCGCCCAGGGGCCATATGGTGGCACCGTGCAAATTCTTCTGGTGCGCCATGCGCTGCCGCTGCGCAGCGAGCTCGGGCAGGGCTCCGACCCCAGGCTGTCCGCCGAAGGCATCGAGCAGGCGGCCCGGCTGCCGGATGCGCTGGCCCGGTTCCCGATCAAGCGCCTGGTCAGCAGCCCGCAGGTGCGGGCGATCGAGACCGCCCAGCCGGTCGCCGACGCATTGGGGATAGCTGTCGAGGTCGACGAGCGGCTCGCCGAGTATGACCGTGACCTGCCGCATTACATCCCCGTCGAGCAGATCGCGGCGGAGAACCCGCAGGAGTTGCAACGCCTCATCGAGGGCCACCTTCCCGGCAGCGTCGACGAGACCGCCTTCCTCGCCCGCGTCGCCGCCGGCCTCGACGAGATCGTCAGTGCGGCCGACCACGACGACACCGTGACGGTGTTCAGCCACGGTGGGGTGATCAACGTCCTGCTGCACCGAATTCTGGGCACCCAACGGCTGCTGTCGTTCCACGTCGACTACGCATCGGTGACCCGGCTGCTGTCGTCGCGCACCGGACGCCTGGCGGTCGCCGGGGTCAACGCGACCGAACACGTATGGGACTTACTCCCGAGAAATCAACGGTGGTAGACAGGTGCGGTGACTGACCTCGATGGCCTCGATCTGGGCGCGCTGGATCGCCACCTGCGCGGCAGCGGGATTCCCCGCACCGGAGAGCTGCACGCCGAACTCATCGCCGGCGGACGGTCCAACCTGACGTTCCTGGTGTCCGACGACGCCTCGCGGTGGGTGCTGCGCCGGCCGCCGCTGCACGGCCTCACGCCCTCGGCGCACGACATGGTCCGGGAGTACCGGGTGGTGGCGGCCCTGGCCGACACGCCGGTGCCGGTCGCGCGGGCGGTGACCCTGTGCAACGACGACTCGGTGCTCGGTGCGCCGTTCCAGATGGTCGACTACGTGCCGGGCCGGGTGGTACGCCACAGTGACGAGCTCAAGGCCCTCGGCGATAGGACCACCATCGAATCCTGTGTCGACGCACTGATCAGGGTGCTCGCCGACTTACACGCGGTGGACCCCGACGCGGTGGGGCTCGGCGATTTCGGCAAGCCGAGCGGCTACCTCGAACGCCAGGTGCGGCGCTGGGGTTCGCAGTGGGACCTGGTCAAGCGCACCGACGACGCCTGCGACGCCGATGTCCGTGCGCTGCACGCCAAGCTGGCCGCGGCGATTCCGCCGCAGAGCCAGACCGCGATCGTGCACGGCGACTATCGCATCGACAACACCATTCTGGACGCCGACGACCCGACGAAGGTAGTGGCGGTGCTGGACTGGGAGATGTCCACCCTCGGTGATCCACTCAGCGATGCCGCGCTGATGTGCGTGTACCGGCACCCGACGTTCCATTTCGTGCACGCCGACGCGGCCTGGGCCTGCGAGCTGATTCCCACTCCCGACGTGCTGGCCGAGAAGTACTCACGGGCGGCCGGGCAGGCGCTGGACCACTGGGATTTCTATATGGCGTTGGCCTACTTCAAGCTGGCCATCATCGGCGCGGGTATCGCGTACCGGGCGCGGGAGGGCGGCGCCACCGACGACACCGACAAAGTAGGCGAGGCCGTCGCACCGTTGATCGCGGCGGGGCTTTCCGAGCTGAGTTGAACGGGGGCTGAACGGGCTGCTACAGGCCGGCCTTGAGGTTGGTCTTGGCCGCCCGGCGCAGCTGGTGGATGCGTACCGCGCCGACCGCGACGGTGAGAAGCCCCCCGGCCACCGCGGCGAACAGGATGGCAACCCCGAGTGGCTGGCTCCACTGCCAGCCCAGGAACGCGAATTTCGTCGACTCGGTGTTCTGAGCGATGAAGATCAGCAGCACGATCAGGACGAGGAAACCCAGGACCAGCGACCCCCACAACGCGGCGGCCCTCGTGAACTTGACGGCAGACTCGGGCGTAGGCGGGGCCTTGGCGGGCGCAGTTTTCGCCGGGGGAGTTTTCGAGGGCGGAGTTTTAGAGTGCCCGGCCTTTGTGGAAGGGGTTCCAGGCGACCCAGACGACCCCGACGTCGGGGGCAGGTTGGGCGTTTTGGGTCGATCGCTGGTCATAGACCAATGATTAACCTTTCCCCAGTTGAATGAAACCACCACGCTGGTCACGATAGGGTCACC
>JAGQTR010000427.1 GCA_020438915.1 Mycobacterium sp. | reverse complement strand
TCATCCTGTCCGCCGAGATCATGGTGATCGCCCTCAACGAGGTGGCCGACCAGTCGTTCCTGCCGCGGCTGATCATCCTGCTGGTGGTCGCGGTGGCGATCACGCTGGCGGTCTACGGCGTCGTCGCCGGCATCGTGAAGATGGACGACATCGGGCTGCGCCTCGCGCAGCGGTCCTCAAAGTTCGTCAAGAGGGTGGGCCGCGGCCTGGTCGCCGGAATGCCCAAGCTTCTCTCGGCGCTCACGGTCGTCGGCACGGTGGCGATGCTGTGGGTGGGCGGACACATCCTGCTGGTGGGGACCGACGAACTAGGTTGGCACGGGCCCTACGCGCTGGTCCATCACGCCGAGGGGTATGTGCACCACGTGGCCGGAATCGGCCCGGTGCTGGCCTGGCTGATCAATACGGCTGCCTCGGCGGTCATCGGTCTGGTCGTCGGCCTCCTGGCAGCCGCGATCATGCACGTACTGCCATTCGGCGGCAAAGACAGACACGCCGCGAACGCCTGACAATGCCCGCGGCCCGGGCGCGTCGCCTCAGTCGTCGCTGCCGTTCCGGTCGCCGAGGAATGCCAGCAGCCGGGCGTCGTCACTGGTGAATCGCCCGACTTCTTCGCCGCCGTCGCAGGTCAGCAGCGCCACCGTCACCGAACCGGAACTGCGGCCGATTATCCGCCACAGCGCTCCGGCGTCCTCCCAGCGCTGCAGTTCGGCGACACGATCGGTGCCCATGGGTCGAGGATGTCACCTCAAGTGTCAGCGCGCGCAGATGGGGGCCGCGGGGACCTCCCGTGAAATATCATCCCGGGTCGTGAATCGGGCGCGGTTGCAGCCATGAGTGATATCTCGCGGTCACTGGCGGGTTGCGACGTCAGCCCAAGTCGAGGCTTCCGACGCGTTGCCCATCGTGCAGGCCGAGCATCGCGGGGACCGCTTCACAGGTGACAAGACCGTTGCGTTCGGTCAATTCGTCCACGATGGCGTAACTCGCCGCGATGTTCGGCGCGGTGTCGATGATCACCGTGCTCACCGGGACGTGTCGAGCCAGATGGAAGAAGCGGTCGCCGTGCGGGCGTTCGGCGCCCAGGTACCCCCAGATGCCCCGCAACACGGTGGCACCGCTTGCGTGGTCGGAGTCCTTGAGTCGCTGGATCAACGCGCGGTGGATCGGCTGACCGTCGCTCATGGTGTCTTCGGCGGTGCGCACCGTCAGCTTCTGGATCGGGTTGGAACCGCCCAGTTCTGCGGGGGTGGCCAGCTGCTGTCCGCTGTTCTTGCAGACCAGGATCTGTTCGACCGTGTACAACGGATCGGTCAGCATCTCACGCAACTCCTCGACCGCCGCGGCTGTCTGCGCGACAGTGCCCACCCCGGCGACCAACTGCGGCACCTCGGCATTGCTGCTGAAGAACCGCGCCCGACGGCGCTGCCCGGCCACGGTTCCGTCGACCCCGAGAAGCACTTCGGCGCCGGCGAAACCGGCACGATGCAGCACGTCGCAGACCGCGATATAGCCGGGTTTGCCCGCGACGCGCCGTTTGCGGCCGAGGTACACCGACAGCCGCACATCCCCGGGGGGCTCGGGTCGTGCGCCGGGAAGTTCATGACCGCGTTGCAGGGTGATCATGCCGCGATTGATCATCGCCGTCACCGGGTCGGTCAGCGCGAGGATTCGCTCCGGGTGGTCGATGGCGGAGATGCTCACCGACGCATCCTCGGCCAAACTCAGTGAGCGGTCGCTGAGCGCGACGTTGGAGACGCCGAAACCGGCGATGCCGCGCAATAACACGCTGGTGGCGATTTCCCGGTCGTGAAACAAACTCAGCATCTCGTCAGCCAGGAAGCGGTCATGAGTGCGTTCCCGTTCAGCGAAATACGCTGTCAAAGTGAGGATTTCGTTGCTCATAGGCTCGTCCCCAGGGTTTGGCCCAGCCACGCCGCGGGCAGGCCCAGTGCGACGCTGACCGCGATATTGGCCACCGCTGGCCAGTTCTGGCGCTCCTCGGTGAGGCGTTGGGTCTCGAACATCCACGTGGAGAAGGTGGTGTACGACCCGCAGAAGGCGGTCCCGGCCAGTAGCGCCACGTGCGGGCTGAACGCCAGACCGGCGACGAAGCCCAGCAACGCCGCTCCGCTGATGTTGACCACGAGCGTGCCCACCGGCAACGGTCCCGGTGTCCGCCGGGAGACCTCGCGGTCCACGACGAACCGCAGCACCGCACCGATTCCGCCGATGACGAATGCGCCGATCCAGGCCAGTACCGTCATCGGCGCATCCGGACCCGGCGCACCATGGCGGTCCCGAGATAGACCGCGATCAGACCCGCGGAGATGCTTGCCGCGATGTAGCCGGCGGCAAGGCCGTAATGGCCGTGTTCAAGCATCTTAAGGGATTCGACCTGCATGGTCGAGAACGTGGTGAGGCCGCCGCAGAAACCGGTACCCAGCAGTGGACGCCGGTAGCTCGACACCGGTAGCCGCTCCAGCAGGCGGGTGACGAACACGCCGAGCAGCAGCGCGCCGACGATGTTGGCGGTGAAGGTCGGCCATGGCCACTGGCCAGGGTCCGGCGCGGCGAGCTCTTCGAGCCCCGCCCGGGCCAGGGTTCCCAGCCCGCCTCCGGCGAAGACCGCGGCAAGTTCGCGGCGGTCGTAGGCCATCACAGAATTATGCACGCCGCCCAACGGTTCTTTGTTGGAGGTAGACGTAGCAGAATCAATTCCATGGCCAATCCCCGCGCCGGCCAACCGGCGCAACCCGAGGACCTCATCGACGTCGCTCAAGTGGTGACGGCGTACTACACCGTCGCTCCCGATCCGGACAACGTCGACGAACAGGTAGCGTTCGGCACCTCGGGGCACCGCGGATCGAGTCTGGACGCGGCCTTCAACGAGGTGCACATTCTGGCTACCACGCAGGCCATCGTCGAATACCGGACAGCTCAGGGCACCACTGGCCCGCTGTTCATCGGGCGGGACACCCATGCGCTGTCCGAGCCGGCGTGGGTCTCGGCGCTGGAGGTCCTGGCCGCCAACGATGTCGTCGCCATGATCGACGCGGCGGATCGTTACACACCCACACCTGCGGTCAGCCACGCGATCCTGGGATTCAACCGGGGTCGCGCGGGTGGCCTGGCAGATGGAATAGTCGTCACGCCCTCGCACAACCCACCCCGCGACGGCGGGTTCAAGTACAACCCGCCCAACGGCGGTCCGGCGGACACCGACGCCACCAGTGTCATCGCCGCGCGGGCCAACGAGATTCTGCGCGACGGCCTGAAAGCGGTCAAGCGGGTGCCGCTGGCCAAGGCGCTGGGTACCGCGCAGCGCCACGATTACCTCGATGCCTACATCTCGGACCTGCCCAGCGTCGTCGACATGCACGCGATCAGCGCACAAAAAATCCGGATCGGCGCCGACCCGCTCGGTGGCGCCAGCGTCGACTACTGGGGGGCCATCGCCGAGCGCCACAACCTGGAGTTGACCGTCGTCAACCCCCTCGTCGACGCGACATGGCGATTCATGACACTGGACACCGACGGCAAGATCCGGATGGACTGCAGTTCGCCGAACGCGATGGCGTCGGTGATCGGCAAGATCGGGGATTTCCAGATCGCCACGGGTAACGATGCCGACTCCGATCGGCACGGCATCGTCACCCCCGACGGTGGTCTGCTCAATCCGAACCACTTCCTCGCGGTGGCGATCGACTATCTGTTCGCCCACCGCCCGCAGTGGGCGGCCGAGATCGCGGTCGGCAAGACGGCGGTGAGTTCATCGATCATCGACAGGGTGGTAGCGGGCTTGGGCCGCACGCTGGTCGAAGTCCCCGTCGGGTTCAAGTGGTTTGTCAACGGACTGATTGGCGGCACCATCGGTTTCGGCGGCGAGGAGAGCGCCGGAGCATCCTTCCTGCGTCACGACGGCTCGGTGTGGACGACCGACAAGGACGGCATCATCTTGGCGCTACTGGCATCAGAGATGCTCGCGGTAACGGGATCGACGCCGTCGCAGCGTTATGCCGAACTAGCCGAGAAGTACGGTGCCCCAACGTATGCGCGCATCGACGCCCCCGCCGACCGGGATCAGAAGGCGCGACTGGCCAAGCTGTCGCCCGAGCAGGTCACCGCCACCGAACTGGCGGGCGAGGCTATCACCGCGAAGCTGACGAGCGCGCCCGGCAATGGTGCGCCGTTGGGTGGACTGAAGGTGACGACGGAGAACGCCTGGTTCGCCGCCCGCCCGTCGGGAACCGAAGATGTGTACAAGATCTACGCCGAATCCTTCCGTGGCCCCGAGCATCTCGCGGAGGTGCAGAACGCGGCGCGCGAAGTGGTGGCGCAGGTCATTTCATGAGGCTGGTCATTGCGTAGGACGGTCACCTCGTGAGTTCGGGCGCGCGGGAAGACAGTCCGGCTGCGCGGGGCCAGGGTAGCGAGCGGTTACCGCGCGAGGTGTGGCTGCTGGCCGGGGCCAACGTGGTGGTCGCGCTGGGATATGGCGTGGTGGCGCCGGTGCTGCCGCAATACGCGCGGCATTTCGGGGTCAGCATCAGCGCTGCGACGTTCGTGATCACCGCGTTCGCGGTGATGCGGCTGTGCGCGGCGCCGCCGGCGGGCTGGTTGGTCCAGCGGTTGGGGGAGCGGCGGGTCTACATCAGCGGCTTGCTGATCGTGGCGGTGTCGACCGGAGCGTGTGCGTTCGCACAGACCTTCGGGCAACTTCTGCTTTTCCGGTCGGTCGGTGGACTGGGATCGGCGATGTTCACGGTGTCGGCGTTGGGGCTGATGATCCGGATCTCACCGCCGGATGCCCGCGGCCGGGTCGCCGGGTTGTTCTCGTCGGGTTTCCTCGTCGGGTCGGTGGGCGGACCGGTGCTGGGCAGCCTGACCGTCGGTTTCGGGTTGGCGGCGCCGTTCGTCATCTACGGCGCCGCGCTGCTGGTGGCCGCGGGCGTGGTGTTCCTGGGCCTGCGTAACTCGGCGCTGGCGGCTCCGGCTGCGGCGGACGACGCGCCGGTATCGGTCCGCGACGTGCTGCGCCATCGGGCCTATCGGGCGGCGCTGTTCTCCAACTTCGCCACCGGCTGGGCGGCCTTCGGACTGCGGTTCGCGCTGGTTCCGCTGTTCGTGGTGGAGGTGTTGGGCCGCGGCCCCGGTATCGCCGGGCTGGCGCTGGCGGCGTTCGCCATCGGCAACATCTCGGTGGTGATTCCCAGCGGCTACCTGTCGGACCGGATCGGGCGAAGAAAGCTGCTCATCGTCGGGCTGACCGTGTCGGCGGCCGCCACGATCTTCGTGGGGTTCACAACCACACTGCCGATATTCCTTGCGGCTGCCTACGTCACCGGCGCGGCCACCGGCGTCTTCATCTCGCCACAGCAGGCCGCCGTCGCCGACATCATCGGCAACAAGGCCCGCGGCGGCACCGCGGTGGCGACGTTCCAGATGATGGCCGACCTCGGTTCGATCGTCGGCTCGGTCGTGGTGGGTCAAGTGGCCCAGCGCGCGTCCTTCGGGTGGGCCTTCACCGTCAGTGGCGCGATCCTCGTGGTGGCTGCGGTGGGCTGGATCTTTGCCCCCGAAACTCGTCAGCGGGTTTTCGGGGTGCACACCCAAGCTCGTCCGCTGGGGCCGGAAGCCGGCGGTGAAGTGCCATGACCTGGAGTTTTGAACGTCAACCACAGGTGGTGTAGCTTCGATGAGCACGAGTAACGGGGCTATGGCGCAGCTGGTAGCGCACCACACTGGCAGTGTGGGGGTCAGGGGTTCGAGTCCCCTTAGCTCCACCCACAGGAACCTTTTTCCCGCGAGCAGACACTAACGTCCCCAACACCTCGGCGTGTCGAGGACTTTAGCGTCTGCTCGCGGGAAAGAAGCGAGCAGTCCGGGACTAGTCGTGCCGGGCGGGCTCGCGTAGGTTCTTAGCGAATCAACCCGACACGCAGCATCTAAACGAAAGCCATCATGTCCGAGGATCAGCTCACCGACGTCCCACCCAACCACCTCTCCACTGATCCACGCAGCCATTTCTACAGCGAAGAGGTGCTTGCCAGCGACGTCGGTATTCGATTTAACGGCGTCGAGACGACCAATGTTGCCGAATACGACGTGGCCGAGGGGTGGGTGCTTGCGGAGGTTC
>JAGQTR010000024.1 GCA_020438915.1 Mycobacterium sp. | reverse complement strand
GATGTAGGTGTTGGTCAGGATGCGGTACAGCCAGGCCTTGAGGTTGGTGCCCTCGCGGAACGAGCGGAACCCGGCGTAGGCCTTGACCATGGTTTCCTGCAGCAGATCCTCGGCATCGGCGGGGTTGCGCGTCATCCGCAGCGCACCGCCGTAGAGCTGATCGAGCATGGGTATCGCGTCGCGTTCGAATCGTGCGGTCAGCTCGGCATCGGTCTCCTCCGGCTTGGAATCGGCAGCCAACCCATCGGTGTCGGTCATTCTTGGGAACACCGTCCCTTCTGTAGCGGCGCCGTCAATCAGGTCCGGCAAATCCACCGGACGCAACGGGACCTCCATGGCCAACGTTGGCACCATCATTCCCTTCCGACGATCCTAGAGGTTGGCACCGACTAGCTTCTCTGGCCGCGACCCACCCACCACAGTTGTCGCCAATAACAGCGCCGACGGCGGCCGTTGTTCCCCGGGCGCCTGTTCCGGACGCCGCATTCCCATGGCCGAGCGGTCCATGCGGTGCACACATTGCCGTCGGGAATACTGATTTCGTCATGAATCTGCTCAGCACTCTCGTCGTCGCGGCCGTCGCACTGCTGGTGGCCGGGGCGGTGTTGTGGTGGTCGCTGCGTCGGCGCGCGGCGTTCCGTTCCGCGCTCACGCAACGCGGGTGGCAGCTGACCCGACATGGCGACACCACCACCATCGTTCCTGATACGGGTGACTGGACTGTCACCATGACCCGTTCGTACGCCGCCCAGATGTCGCCGCCCAGCTCACATGTGGTCACCACCGTGTGGAGCGCTCCCACGCCCGCCGTCCAGGCAGCGGCGTTGATAGCCGGGCCCGCTCCCCCGCCAGAGCTGCGGGGCCTGGCCGCAGAACTGCTCGGATCGGCCACGGCGGCCATGACCCGCTGGTTGGGTATCGACCAGGTCAGCGGCGGCTGGCCGCTGCGCGCCGTGCCTTCGGCCGACGAACGGCTGCTGGTGTTCGCAACGGAGGGATACGGCGCCCCCGGCACCCTCACCGAAGTCGCCCACGCGGTCAGCGCTTGGTGCGAGGTTTACCCCGACGAGCGAGAGCAACCCGTGGTGTCGATCAACCATGCGGGTACTGGCGTCCGGGTGCGTGTCGACGTTCTGCGGTCGGTCGAGCAACTCGACGCGTTCGTCGAACTCGGGATGCGGTGCCGCGTCGCCATCGGCCGGTCGCGGGCATGACGCTGATCCTCGCGTGGAGCGTCCTAACACTGATCGCGGGTGTGCTCGGGTACCGCTGGCGACACCGGGTGCTGCCGCTGTGCATCCTGGTGGTCTGTACCGCGGTCGCCCTGGCTCTGGCGGTGATGTTCACCGGTGAGTACGCACCTGACCTCTTCTTGCGTGCCGCGAAGATTTTTACCGCCACCGCGCTGCTGTCGATCGTGGCGGTGCTGCTGGTCGCTCGCAGCCTGCCCCAGCTCGTGAGCAAGCATGACCGGCACTTGTTGGCGGTCGTGTTCGCCGCGATTGTCACGATGTATCTGGCGATCGGCGGGTTTCTCACGATCGCCGCAACCGAAGAGTTGCAGGTGAGCACCCTGCCTCAGGTCAGTACTCGCGACGAGTTCATCGCGTTGCGCGATACACCGCAAGGTCAGCCCGGGTTGCTGCTGGAAGCCAAGATCGCTGCCACCATGACCGAACTCGGGCCGCCGCAGCACCGCGGCGTAGTGGCCTCCTATCAATGCTTAACCATCGGCCCGCTCCGGTTGCCAGCCTCCGGTCAGCGCTTGCCCGCCCGCTACCTACTCGATTTCCCTGGCGGTCCGCCGGTGGTGGCCGACGGTATCGAGTCCGGTGATCAGACCTGGGCCTGGCCCTCTTCCGGTGACGGCTCCGCGGCATGCGTGCTGCGCTGGGGCGACCCCGTGGTCGTGTGGGGCCACCTGCAACCGGGTATGGGGGCCGGCGGACCGACGTCCTACACCGGGTTGACCGACGTGCGCATGATCGCAGTCGGCGACCTCGAGTCCTTTCTCCACGGATACGTCCCGGTCGCCGAACGCACCGCCCGGGCCGTGCTCGCGTGGGCAGCGCTCAACGGCTTGCTCGCAACCGCAATGGCCGGCATCGGTCTGGTGACCTACCGGCGCCTGGCCCGCACCGGAACCGATGCGGCGCCCAAGATCACCTGGCGATCCGGACCGCGGTGACGGTCATCCCCGGCAGGCTCTAATCTGTGCCGGTGACGCGGGCAGCAACACCGGCGATCGCGGCTCTGCTCGCAGCGGGTGTAGAGCACAGCGTGGTGCAGTATGCGCATGACCCACGCAACGATTCCTTCGGCGCCGAGGCGGTGCACGCCCTCACCCTGGCCACCGGCATCGTCGCCGAACAAATCTTCAAGACCCTCGTCATCGCGCTACCCACCGGGATGGGCGTCGCGGTGTTGCCGGTGCCGTCCAAGCTGTCGCTGAAGGCCGCCGCAGCCGCGCTGGGTGTCCCGAAGGCCACGATGGCCGACCCCGTCGCCGCCCAACGGTGCACCGGATACGTCCTCGGTGGCATTTCCCCGCTCGGTCAGCGCAGATCGCTGCCCACAGTCGTGGACTCCTCGGCACTGCAATGGGATCGGGTGCTGTGCAGTGCCGGCAAGCGCGGCTGGGACATCTCGCTGGCACCGGTGGATCTGATCGCTCTCACCAACGCGGTGACCGCCGACATCGGTGCCCAATTAGGGTGACCCTATGTCACTCGCCGGAAAAACCATGTTCATCTCGGGGGCCAGCCGCGGTATCGGGCTGGCGATCGCCAAACGAGTCGCCGCCGACGGCGCCAACATCGCGCTGGTCGCCAAGACCGCCGAACCCCATCCCAAACTGCCCGGCACGGTCTACACCGCGGCCAAGGAGATCGAGGAGGCCGGCGGGCAGGCGCTGCCGATCGTCGGTGACATCCGCGACGGCGAATCGGTGGCCGCAGCCGTCGCCAAAACCGTCGAGCAGTTCGGCGGCATCGACATCTGCGTGAACAACGCCTCGGCGATCAACCTGGGCTCCATCGAGGAGGTGCCGCTCAAGCGTTTCGACCTGATGAACGGCATCCAGGTGCGTGGCACCTACGCGGTGTCACAGGCCTGCATCCCGCACATGAAGGGCCGGGACAACCCCCACATCCTGACGCTGTCGCCACCGATCCTGCTGGAGTCCAAGTGGTTGCGGCCGACCCCGTACATGATGGCGAAGTTCGGTATGACGTTGTGCGCCTTGGGTATCGCCGAAGAGATGCGGGAAACCGGTATCGCCTCCAACACCCTGTGGCCGCGCACCATGGTGGCCACCGCCGCCGTGCAGAACCTGCTCGGCGGTGATGAGTCGATGGCCCGGTCACGCAAACCCGAGGTGTACGCCGATGCCGCCTACGCCGTGGTGACCAAACCCGCCAGCTTCACCGGTAACACCCTGCTGTGCGAGGACGTACTGCTGGAGTCCGGCGTCACCGACCTGTCGGTGTACGACTGCATTCCCGGGTCAGACCTGGGCGTCGACTTCTGGGTCGAGGGCGCCAACCCACCGGGATACACCCAGCCCTGAGCCTCGCGCACCTGCTTCACGCCACCCGCGCGGGTCTGCCGAACCGGGCGTGCACGCCGGGTGAGAACAACGCCCGCAGTCGCGGTCCGGTGCCGCTGATGCCGGCGGCGGCCACCAAGTCATCGTCGAGCTCGACGATCTCGGCGGTCCGCAGCGGCCAGATGGCGTGTTCGTTGGGCAGCCACCAGGTGCGGCCGGCCTTGCGGGTGTGCGCACCCCACCGGGCGGTCAGCCAGACCTCTAGCGGTGTGGGCTCCAGGGAGGCGCCCAGGCCGACGGTGACCCGGCTGCGCAGACCGGCCTCGGGCCAGCGCCGGACGCTGACGTAGGAAATACGGTCGGCCGTCCGCGTGACGCTCATCTTCGCCCAGGTGTAGGGCATGCCCAGCGCGATCCGGGTCACCGGCACCACGGCCAGCCGCTGGGTCTCCAGCGACCGGAACACCACACCGTGCCTGCCGGCGTCGTCGACCGAGTACAGCCGGACATTGGTCTCGGCGAACGTCCCGAAATAGGGCAACGGCAACGCGGTGCCCACTCGGGTGTGGCGCATGACGAAGGGCACCAGCGCGACGTAGGTCAGCCCGTCGGTGAAGACGTCCGGGCGGGTGCCGGCCGGGAATAGGTGCGCGACCGCGGCGGGGTCGACCGGCCAGTGCAGGAACGTGAGGTCTGCCCAGAACTGGTCGAAGAGCACGGGTCGCGGTAACGGCGGCGCAATCGGGCTGACCCCCGACGACTCACCGTTCATCTGGCCATCGTGACACGCTGGGCTGGACGCCATCACCGGTGATCCGGCCTGCTGGCGGTCATCGGTCACAGCAGGGTGTCGTGCTCCGGCTGCCCGGTGGCGGGCTCGATGAGTTCGGGCCCATTGTTGCGAACGCTGTTCACCAGGCGCGACACCTCGCGGATCTCGATGCGGTCCAGGTCGCCGTGGCCGCGGAGTAGGCCTTCGTCGACCGGCGCATCAGGGTCCAGCCAGCGGTCCCAGTCCTCCTGCCTGATTGTCAGCGGCATCCGGTCATGGATGTCGGTAAGCGGACCCGCGGCATCGGTGGTGATGATGGTGCAGCTCAACAGGGGCGACTCGTCGGCGGCCGCCCCGGCGTTTGTTCGGGGCCGCCACGTCGACCACAGCCCGGCCATGAACAGCGGCTCTCCGTCGCCGGCGTACATGTAGAACGGGGTCTTCGCGCCCTTCTGCCCACGCCATTCGTACCAACCATCCATCGGCACCAGGCAGCGCTTGCTCTTCGCCGAACCGCGGAACGCCGGTGAGGTGGTGACCGTTTCGGAGCGGGCGTTGATCAGCAACGGGCCCTTGGTGTCCGGGCCGCCGTCGGCGGTCGTCTTGACCCACGGTGGGATCAATCCCCAGCGCATCCGGCGAATCCTCCGCGTCGACTCGTCATCGGGGTCGGTGTGGCGTTTGACCACCGTGCTGACGGCCTGCGTGGGAGCCACGTTGTAGTTGGGTGCAGGTGGATCCCCGGGGCCGGTGACCGCCGCAGTTTCGTCGATGGCCTTGATCTTCTCGGCCAGCAGCGCCGGATCGGTCGTCACCGCGAATCGCCCACACACCCTCCCATGGTGGCAGAGGCTGCCGATCGGGCGCGAAACACGACCCTGAGGGGGTATAGGCGCGCCGGATCCACCGGCCGCTGAGCCGACAGGCCAGAATAGGAACCTGTGAGCACCTGGGCGGCCCCCTCGACCGCATCCCCTGTGGACGCCACCGTCACCGTGCCCGGTTCGAAATCGCAAACCAACCGGGCGCTGGTGCTGGCGGCGTTGGCGGTCCCGCAGGGCCGGTCGACGATCAGCGGTGCGCTGCGTAGTCGCGACACCGACCTGATGATCGGGGCCCTGCAGGCGCTCGGCATCAAGATCGAAGCTTCTGGCACCGACACCGAGCTGACCGTCAGCGGTTCGCTGGCGCCCTCGCCCGGTGGCGTTATCGATTGTGGTCTGGCGGGCACGGTGTTGCGGTTTGTGCCCCCGGTGGCAGCACTGAGCACCGAGACGGTCACCTTCGACGGCGACGAGCAGGCCCGGGCCCGCCCGATCGCGCCGCTCCTGCACGGTCTGCGCGGACTCGGTGTCAGCATCGACGGCGACGGTCTGCCTTTCGCCGTGCGCGGCGGCGGGGCGGTGCGCGGCGGCACGGTCGAGATCGACGCGTCAGGGTCCTCGCAGTTCGTCTCGGGCCTGCTGCTCTCCGGCGCCGCATTCACTGAAGGGCTGACGGTCCTGCACAGCGGTGAGTCGGTACCGTCGGCGCCGCACGTGGCCATGACGGTGTCGATGCTGCGCGACGCCGGGGTCGGTGTCGATGACACCCGACCGAACCGCTGGCAGGTGGCCCCGGGTCCGATTGCGGCGCGGCACTGGGTCATCGAGCCCGACCTGTCCAACGCCGTGCCGTTCCTGGGCGCCGCCGTGGTCAGCGGTGGCACCGTCCGCGTCACCGGGTGGCCACCGGTGAGCACCCAGCCGGCCGGGGCCATACTGTCGATCCTCGAAGGTCTGGGATCGACTGTGCAGCAGGTTGATTCACACCTTCAGGTGCGGGGCGCAGACGGATACGGTGGCATCGACGTCGACTTGCACGACGTCGGCGAGCTGGCGCCGTCGGTGGCCGCGCTGGCCGCACTGGCCAGCCCCGGGTCGGTGTCGCGACTGCGGGGCATCGCCCACCTGCGCGGGCACGAAACCGACCGGCTGGCTGCGCTGCGCACCGAAATCAACCGCCTCGGCGGCCAGTGCGAGGAGACCCCCGACGGGCTGACCATCACCGCGCAACCGCTGCACGCCGGCCTGTGGCGGTCCTATGCCGATCACCGGATGGCCACCGCGGGCGCGATCGTCGGCCTGCGGGTTCCCGGTGTGCAGGTAGAGGACATCGGCACCACCGCCAAGACACTGCCGGACTTTCCGCAGCTGTGGGCCGGCATGCTTGCCGGCCAGCCCGCGGATCTGTAGAGGGCCGGCGCTTGAGTCCTCGCGAATACGACGAGACCGACGTCCGGGTGCGCCCCGGCCGCAGCTCGCGGCCACGAACCAAAACGCGCCCGGAGCACGCCGACGCGCAGGAAGCCATGGTGGTCGCCGTCGACCGGGGCCGGTGGGGTTGCGTGCTCGGGCGCGATCCGGCCCGTCGGGTGACCGCGATGCGCGCCCGGGAGTTGGGCCGGACCCCGATCGTGGTCGGTGACGATGTCGACATCGTCGGTGACCTGTCTGGCCGAACTGACACGCTGGCCCGTATCGTGCGTCGCGGCCAACGCCGAACAGTGTTGCGCCGCACCGCCGATGACACCGACCCGAGCGAACGCGTATTCGTCGCCAACGCCGACCAGCTCCTCATCGTTGTCGCGCTGGCCGACCCGCCACCGCGAGCGGGCCTGGTCGAACGCGCGTTGATCGCCGCGTACGCCGGCGGGCTGGTACCGATCCTGTGCCTGACCAAGACCGATCTCGCGTCGGCAGACTCGTTCACCGCTCAGTTCGCCGACCTCGACCTGACCATCATCACCGCCGGCCGCGGTGATCAGCTCGACGAAGTGGTGTCCCTGCTGGCCGACAAGGTTACCGCCCTGCTGGGCCACTCCGGGGTGGGCAAGTCCACCTTGGTGAATCGCCTTGTCCCCGAAGCGGAACGGGCGACCGGGGTGGTGACCGATGTCGGCAAGGGCCGGCACACGTCGACCCAATCGGTGGCACTGCCCCTGGAGTTCGGCGGCTGGGTGATCGACACGCCCGGCATCCGGTCGTTCGGGCTCGCCCACATCGCCCCCGGCGATGTGATGATGGCGTTCTCCGATCTGGCCGAAGCCATCGCCGACTGCCCGCGCGGCTGCGGGCACATGGGCCCGCCCGCAGACCCGGAGTGCGCGCTCGACGCGTTGTCCGGCCCGGCTGCGGGTCGAGTCAGCGCGGCCCGCCGACTCCTCGAGACCGACTGACTTTTTCTCCGCGAGCGTGCGTGTCTGCACGGCGGCGCGCCGCTTGAACCGGCATTTTGCGCGCGCTCGCGGCAGGGGTTTGCCTCATCGGCCGGATGGGCACGCTCACGACGAAGCATGGAAGGAACCCGAATGGCCCTCGAAATGACCGACGTACCCACGATCGAACTCAACGATGGCACCCAGATCCCCCAGCTGGGCTTCGGGGTGTTCCAGATTCCACCCGAGGAGACCGCGGGCGCGGTGAAGACTGCGCTGGAGATCGGCTACCGCCACATCGACACCGCACAGATGTATGGGAACGAGCGCGGCGTCGGTGACGGGATCCGCAGCGCCGGCATCGAGCGGGCACAGGTCTACGTCACCAGCAAGCTCAACAACGGCTTCCATCAGCCCGACGCGGCGCGCCGGGCTTTCGACAAGACACTGGCCGCGCTGGGCTTCGACGGCGACGAATCCTATGTCGATCTGTTTCTGATCCACTGGCCGCTGCCCACGCTCTACGACGGCGACTTCGTGTCGACCTGGAAAGTCTTGGAGGAGTTCAAGGCAGATGGTCGCGCCCGCAGCATCGGGGTGTCGAACTTCCAGACAGCCCATCTGCGGCGGCTGGCCGACGAGACCGAGACGGTGCCGGCGGTCAATCAGATCGAGGTCCACCCCTACTTCGCCAACGACGAAGTCCGCGGGTACGGACAGCAGCACGGGATCGCGACCGAGGCGTGGTCACCGATCGCGCAGGGCAGGGTGCTCGACGACCCTGTCGTGACCGGTGTCGCCGAGGGGATCGGCAAGTCGCCGGCGCAGGTGGTGCTGCGTTGGCACATCCAAAGGGGCGACATCGTTTTCCCGAAATCAGTGACGCCGCAGCGCATCAAGGACAATTTCGCACTGTTCGACTTCGAACTCGGCGCCGATGATTTCGACGCGATCAGCGCGCTCGACAGGGGTGAGGACGGCCGCATCGGACCCAACCCCGACGCCTTCGACTATGTGCCCGGCTGAGCGGCCCGTCAGGCAGCCAGCGATCAGGCCGCCAGCTCGTTGTTCACCGCGACCCCGGTAACCTTTTCCCGCCGCTTGGCCTGGCGACGCGACCGAACCGCGGCAATGGCCGACCTCAGGCCGCGCCGCTCGCCGGAATCCAGTCCGGCGAACATCCGCTCGCTACGCGTTTCCGGCGCATCGTCGGCGGTTTCGGTCAGAAAGCGGTCCGGCAGAGACAGTTTGGCGATCGTGCGCCAGGTCTTGCCGTACTGCACCAGGAACGACCCGGTGGTGTAAGGCAGGTCATATTTTTCGCAGATCTCGCGCACCCGTATCGAAATCTCATGGAGCCGATTGCTGGGCAGATCCGGATACAGATGGTGCTCGATTTGATGACAGAGGTTGCCGCTCATGAAGCGCAGCGCCGGGCCTCCCTCGAAGTTCGCGCTTCCGAGCATCTGTCGCAGATACCACTGCCCCCGCGACTCGCCGACCATATCGGTCTTGGTGAATTTCTCTGCACCGTCGGGGAAATGGCCGCAGAAGATCACCGCGTTGGCCCACACGTTGCGGATGACGTTGGCCACTACGTTGGCCTTCAGGGTGGACTTGAAGCTCGCGCCCGGGGACAGCGACGTCAGCGCCGGGTAGGCGAGGTAGTCCTTGGCGACCTGGTGGCCGGCCTTGACGGCGAACTCCCGCACCCTGATCAGCGTGGCGCGCCGGTCGTCGCGGCCCTTGGAGATCTTCCCCAGCTCCAGGTGCTGCAACCCGACCCCCCACTCGAAGCCGATCGCCAGCAGAGTGTTGAAGAAAAGGTTACTCAGATTGAACGGCTTCCAGCGATGGTCACGTGTCACCCGAATGACGCCGTAGCCGACGTCGTCGTCCATGCCCAAGATGTTGGTGTACTTGTGGTGCATGAAGTTGTGGGTGAAGCGCCAGTGCTTGGATGCACCGCTCATGTCCCATTCCCACGTGGAGGAATGAATCTCGGGATCGTTCATCCAATCCCACTGGCCATGCATGACGTTGTGGCCGATCTCCATGTTCTCGACGATCTTGGCCACGCCCAGCGTCGCGGTGCCGGCCCACCAGTAGGACTTCTTGGAACTGCCCGCCAGCAGCAGCCGACCGGCCACCTCCAGCGCGCGCTGAAAGGCTATGGCGCGACGGATGTAGCGCGCGTCGCGCGCTCCCCGGGAGTCCTCGATGTCCTGGCGGATCGCATCCAGTTCCAGCGCCAGATTGTCGATGTCCGCCTCGGTCAGGTGTGCGAACTCAGGTACGTCAGTGATCGCCATGGTCAGCCTCCTCTCGATTACCTACGCTACCGTAACCTACGTAGTCGTAGGTTACCGCCCAGTACGGGCTAGACGTCGAGCACACAATCCCCCGACGCTGCCGAGATGCAGGTCTGCACCCGGCTTCCCGGCTCATGCTCGACTCCGGTGCGCAGATCGCGTACGTGCCCCTCGAGCAGGCCCACGACACACGACTGGCAGATGCCCATTCGGCAGCCGAACGGCATCTGCACCCCGGCGGCCTCGCCGGCATCCATCAACGATGTCGCCGCGTCGACCGTCGCGGTCTTGCCCGCACGCGCGAATTGCACCGTCCCGCCGCTACCATGCACCGCCCGGCGCGACACCGCGAACCGCTCCAGGTGCAGCCGATCAGCGATACCCGCGGCCGTCCACGTGTGCTGGACGGCCTCCAGCATCGCTTCAGGTCCGCACGCCCAGGTCTGACGCTCCCGCCAATCGGGTACCACCTCGTCGAGGCGGGCGAGATCAAACCGGCCTTCGGTGCGGGTGGCGCGCACATCAAGCCTATAGCCGGGGTGTCCATTCGTCAGCTGCGACAGTTCCTCGGCGAACATCACATCGGCCTCCGTCGGCGCCGAATGTAGGTGCACCACGTGCCCGGGGTCGCCGATCCCGTCCCGGCGCACCAATGTCCGCAGCATCGACATCACCGGGGTGATGCCCGAGCCGG
>JAGQTR010000426.1 GCA_020438915.1 Mycobacterium sp. | reverse complement strand
GAGGAGATCTACCAGAAGCGGGTTCCCCAGAAACACCCCGACTATCTCGAAACCTGTACCGTGACTTTCCCTTCCGGCCGCACCGCCGACGCACTGAAGGTCACCCACCCGTCGGCGATCATCTGGGCGGCCCAGATGGGCGCCGTGACGTTGCACCCGTGGCAGGTGCGCTGTCCGGACACCGAGCATCCCGACGAGCTGCGCGTCGACCTCGACCCTCAGCCCGGCACCGGGTTCGCCGAAGCCGCCGACGTCGCTTGCAACGTGCTCAAACCGCTGCTCGACGAACTCGGGCTGATCGGCTATCCGAAGACCTCGGGCGGTCGCGGCGTGCACGTTTTCCTGCGAATCAAGACCGACTGGGACTTCATCGCGGTGCGCCGCGCGGGGATCGCGCTGGCCCGGGAGGTCGAACGGCGCGCACCCGAGGCGGTGACGACGTCGTGGTGGAAGGAGGAACGTGGGCGACGAATTTTCCTCGATTACAACCAGAACGCTCGCGATCGTACGTTCGCCTCGGCGTACTCGGTGCGCAAGACCGCGATTGCCACGGTATCCACCCCGCTGAGTTGGGAGGAACTCGGTGACGCGGATCCCGACGACTACACCATCGCCACGGTGCCGGGTTTCCTGGCGGCAAGGCCCGATCCCTGGGCGGACATCGAGGTGACGCGTCAGTCGATCGAGCCGCTGCTGGAGATGGCGGCCGCCGACGAGGACCGGGGGCTGTCCGACCTACCCTACCCACCGAGCTATCCCAAGATGCCTGGTGAACCACCGCGCGTGCAGCCCAGCAAGAAGGTGGCATCGAACTGGGACGAACACGGTAACCGCGTCACCGACTGAGCCCGCTACCCTGCTGTGCATGGCGATGCCGAAGCTGGGGACCCCGATACGGAAGGTGCTCGCTGCTCTGGCGATCATCGGGTTGGTCGCCAGCGGCGTCGGCGTCGCGTCGATGGTCGTCTTCGGTGGTGCCCCGCAGGAGCAGGAATTGGAGCAGCCTGTTCGCACACCACCCAAACCGCCGCCACCGTCGGTGCCGACGGTCAAGGAGTTCCTGGTCGGCGTTGTCGTGACGGCGCAGGATTGCGATCCCGCCGGCGTCTGCCGATACGTCTACACGATCGACCCGAAGTACGTTGGTCTGCATCCGTTTCCGGAGACCCCATTTACCGTGGAATACGAGGTCACCGGTGGGTTTGAGCCCCAGCCGGGCAAGTTCACCGTGACCGGCGACAGCGCCGAGATCCTCAAGGACGTGACTGTGGAAGGCCCGCCCGATGCCGGGCTGCAGGCCAATGTGTTGCGGATCTTCGAGTCGCCGCCGCCACCACCGGCTCCTTCGCCGCCACCACCACCGCCGCCGTCGTGACGACGCCGCCACCGTCGGAGCGCAGCCGCTGGATCCGCAACTTCCAGCCCGCGCCCGCTGCCCCAATCAGGCTGGTGTGTTTCCCGCATGCCGGCGGGTCGGCCAGTTATTTCTTCCCGCTGTCGAAAGCCCTGACTCCCGAGTTCGACGTGTACGCCGTGCAGTATCCGGGGCGTCAGGACCGCCACAACGAGCCCTTTGTCGACAACATCGACGACATGGCCGACGAAGCGTTCGCGGCGCTCGAACCGCTGGCGGGGAAACCGCTTGCGCTCTTCGGCCACAGCATGGGAGCGGTGCTGGCATTCGAGGTCGCCCGCCGGCTGGAGAGGTTGGCGGGACGCGGGCCGGCCCTGGTGTTCGCC
>JAGQTR010000425.1:7440-11632 GCA_020438915.1 Mycobacterium sp. | reverse complement strand
GCGCAGACGCCGGCAACGACGGCGCTGACGCCTCTGCTGCCGCGTGACGGCCGATGGGCGGAAACCTGCATTGGAGCGCCGGTAGCCGCCTAAGTGCACAATAAGGTGTTGTCTCGCCGCCGATTCCGGTTTCGGGGTCGGCGGCGAGTCCTTTCTCTGGTGACTCTTCTCCAAAGGAGGTCGTTCAGACCGTGAATCCAACTGGGCGAGAGAATAAACCCGACCCTCTTCGCACTGAGCTCACCGGAGCCGCTGACCGCATCGACGTCGAGGAGTGGTCGAAGCGCATACCCCCGGTGATGGCGCGGATCCCAGAAATACGGATCGGCAAGCGCTGGGTCAGCAGCCTGTGGATAGTGCCGATCGGCGTCGCCGTGCTCATCATCGGAATTGCTGTGGCACAACATCTTCGAACCTATCCCGCGGTGCAGACCTTCATCGAGACCTACCCGGGGGCAGGCGCGTTCCAGCCTCCCGTCCACACCGGATTCCCTGGCTGGCTGCGCCTCATGCACTTCCTGAACCTGCTGTTCATGCTCTTCATCATGCGGTCCGGTTTGCAGATCCTGGCCGACCACCCGCGCCTGCAGTTGGACGCCGGGTCGACACCGGGCCGGGAATGGCTGCGGCTGCGTGGCCCCGTTCCACCCGACCGGATGGGCCAAAGCCCTCCGGAGAAACAGTGGACAGCCAAAGATGACGCCGTCGCGCTGCCGCGCTGGCTCGGGATACCGGGACTTCGGCACACGATCGGGCTGGCCCGTTGGTGGCACTTCAGTTTCGACATGCTCTGGGTGCTCCTCGGCGCGGTGTTCTACATCCTGCTGTTCAGCACCGGGCAGTGGGAACGGCTGGTGCCGCGGGACTGGGACGTGTTCCCCAATGCGCTCTCGGCCGCACTGCAATACCTGTCGCTGGACTTCCCAACGAACCAGGGTTGGACGCAGTACAACGGCTTGCAGAGCCTCACCTACTTCACCACCGTGTTCATCGCCGGTCCGCTGGCATTCGTCACCGGGCTGCTGCAGGCACCAGCCATCGCAGCCAGATTCGGGCTCGGTTCAGGACGGTTGAACCGCCAGGTCGCCCGGTCGGTGCACTTCGGTGTGCTGCTGTATTTCGTGTTCTTCATCTTCGTGCACACGGTGATGATCTTCCTGACCGGTCTGCTGGTGAACCTCAACCACATCACCACCGGCCTGAACACCCCGACCTGGGCGGGCCTGTGGCTCTACGTCGGATGGATGACCATCGTCGTGATCGCCTGGGCAGCCGCCTCGCCCCTGACTCTGCGGTATCCCCGAATGGTGCAGAAAATCGGCCGGGGCCTTGTCGGCTGGGCGAAATGGCTGCTGGAGTCGGTCGATCCGCGTGCCACCTACTCCGAAGATCAGATCTCCCCATTTCTGTGGCCCAACGGCACGCTGCCGACCGGTCAGACGTATAAAGAATTGCGCGACAACGGATTCCGTAACTACACGCTTCGCATCGGCGGACTCGTGGAAAACTCAGTCGAGCTTAGCTACGAGCAACTCAAGGCGATGCCCAAGCAAGAACAGATCACCCAGCACTACTGCATCCAGGGCTGGTCGGGAATCGCCAAGTGGGGGGGCGTGCCGATGAAGGAGATCCTGGACCTGGTTCGCCCGCTGCCAGAAGCGAAGTGGGTGGTCTTCTATTCCTTCGCCGACGGCGCCGATGGCGGCCGTTACTACGACGCGCACAACATCAAGCACATGCAGCACCAGTTGGCGCTGTTGGCCTACGAAATGAACGGCGAAACACTCAACGAACTCCATGGCGCCCCGCTACGCCTGCGCAACGAACGCGAACTGGGCTTCAAGCACGTGAAATGGATCGAAGCGATCGAGTTCGTCGATTCCTTCGCCGACCTCGGCGCGGGCCAGGGCGGGTACAACGAGGACCACGAGTTCTACGGCTACCGCCAATCCATCTAGCCCTCGCCTGGGACATCATGGGACGGTGAATCTCATACCGACACCTGAGGTGACGATCACCGACGCCGCCGTCCAGGATGCGCTGCGGCGGGCCGTACTGATCATCCACCCACTCCTGGACGTGCTGTGGGGGACAGATCCGCTGGGCATCAAGCGACGCCGCCCCGAAGCTGATGACGGGCCTCTCGACAAGGTCGTCGCCGGGATCGCGGCTGTCCTCAACGCCGCAGACGTCCCCGGCACGCCCGCCTGGGACGCCATGGACGCCGAGACCCGGATCAACTGGTGGGTGCGGCGGGTCGGCGCGCTGAACACCGTCGCGGTGGCGTTTCCCGGAGTTCTGGGTGCAGTGGGGCGCCAACTGCCGATTCAGGACCTGCTCGGGTTCGCCAACCAGGCCATGGTGCTGTGCGCGGTGGCACGCGAGCTGGGCGTTTCCGACGATCAACAGCAGGTTCGCATGCTGGCCGAAGTGCTGTGCAACCGAAATCTGTCAGGTATCGACGACAGCGCGGGTATCGACTTCACACCGCAAGACATTCCGAGCACACCGATGGGCATCGCGAAAGCCCTGTGGACTCTGATGGGACTGCTCGACGCCATCGGCGAGGAACTCGCCAAGCGTCCACACCCACGGCTGCCCTTCAGATACCTGAGCATGCTGCCCGCGGTCGGCGCGGTCGCCGCTTACCTCGGCGAGTGTGGCGCCCTGGCTCGCGCCGCAGAAGCGGGTCAACGGTGGGTTTTCCAACACCGAGAATTGCCGGTGCTCCGCGGCTAGCGTGTGAGTGTGGGCGAGAAGACTACGTGCGCCGTCGTCGGCGGCGGGCCGGCGGGGATGGTGCTCGGATTGCTGCTGGCCCGCGCCGGAGTGAATGTCACGGTGCTAGAGAAGCACGCCGACTTCCTGCGCGACTTCCGTGGTGACACAGTACATCCCACTACTTTGCGGCTGATCGATGAGCTCGGGCTGTGGCCCAAGTTCACTGCGCTGCCGCAGAGCATGCTCAGGAACGTCGCAGTCGAGGCCGAGCCTGGCCACTCGGTCACGATGGTCGACTTCGAGCGGCTGCGGCAGCCGCATCCCTACATCGCGATGGTTCCGCAATGGGATCTACTGAACCTGCTGGCCGAGGCTGGTGCGGCTGAGCCTAACTTCACCCTGCGAGTGAGCACGGAGGTCACCGGTCTGCTGCGTGCAGGTAACAGGGTCGCAGGGGTTCGGTACCAGGGTGTGGACGGCCCCGGCGAACTCCGCGCCGACCTGACGGTCGGATGCGATGGGCGAACATCGCTGGTCCGTCGCGACGCAGGGTTGCAGGTACGGGAGTGGCCGGTCAGCTTCGACGTGTGGTGGTTTCGGTTGCCGCGTCCAGCAGGCGAGGCGAGCTACACGCTGTTTCCGAGGCTCGCCCGTGGGAAGGCGCTGATTGTCATTCCACGCGAAGACTATCTGCAGATTGCGTTGCTCATCCCGAAGGGGTCGGACGCCAGGCGCCGGGAGCGTGGCCTCGCAGCGTTTCACGCCGATGTCCTGGAACTGCTTCCCGAGGCCGGGGACACCGTCTCGACAGTCACCACACTCGATGATGTGAAGTATCTCGATGTGCGCTTGAATCGGTTGCGCCGCTGGCACACCGACGGGCTGCTGTGCATCGGCGACGCAGCCCACGCTATGTCGCCGGCGGGCGGTATGGGAATCAACGTGGCCGTCCAGGACGGGGTGGCCGCGGCGCGATTGCTGGCCGAACCGTTGCTTCGAGGCCGGGTCAGCGAGCGCGACTTGGCCAGGGTGCGGCGCCGTCGAGCGATGCCTACCGCCGTGACGCAGGCGCTTCAGCGCCAGATGGACAAGCGGCTACTCGGTCCGGTCGTGCGCGGCAGCGACGACGCCGGGCTGCCCACCGCCCTGGTCCGATTGGTCGATCGCCTGCCGTGGCTGGCGAGCATCCCCGGGTACCTGGTCGGCGTCGGCGTGCGGCCAGAACGAGCACCGGCATTCGCCCGCAGGACACCCTGACCGCCGTCTAGGGGCTTTGCGGAACCGGGATCGGAATGGGCACCGGCAAGAACGGAACCGTGAGATACGACGTCGTCAGTGCCGGGGTCGTCGGGTCCGACCTGGCCGTGGTGGTCGCCGGCGCGTCGGTCGTCGGTGCCGCCGTCGACGTCGCCACGGTGGTCGGTGTCGTCGTCGGGATCGTGGTCGTCGTCGTCGGTGTGGTGGTGGTGGT
>JAGQTR010000425.1:0-7407 GCA_020438915.1 Mycobacterium sp. | reverse complement strand
GTGGTGGTGGTCGTCGGCGAGGTCGCGGTGGTGGTTGTGGTGGTAGGCGCCGCCGTGGTCGGCGCGGTTGTCGTGATGACGGCGCTCGGCGGAGCGACCGCGGTCGTCGGTGCGGGCGGTTGCGCGGGCTGGTTGGTCACCGTCACCGTCTCCGCCGGCGGGCCGGTCGGGGTGAAAGCGCCACTCAGCGGGGCGGTCCCGGGTTTGGGCTGCTCCCGGTTAGCGCTGTCGACACTGGTCAACGCGATCGCTACCCCACCCACGGCCACCAGCGCGACCGCCGCGGCGATCCCGAACACCGAAATCGGCAGGCGCCGCCAGGCTCTGACGCCACCGTCGTCGTCCTCGTCGAATCGCAGCGGGGCCGGCGAACCGTAGCGGCCCGGCGGTGGTGGCGGCGCCACCCCGGCGGAGACGCTCGCGTAGGGGTCCTCACCGGAGTGCGGCGCGTAGGGGTCTTCACCGGAGTACGGAATGACATCGTCGGTGGCGTCCACGTCCTGGGACCAGGCCAGCGCATTGGTCGATCCCACCTCCTCGAGCCCCGGGTCGGGCGCAGCTGCTGCTGGCGCGACCCAGGTGGCGGTGTCTGCGTCCCGTCCGTACGCGGCGAACAGCGCCGCGCCCACTCCCGCGTCGAGCGCCGGCTGCGGCGTCGTCACCAGCCGGGTCTGCGACCGCTCCGAGAGACGTTGCACGATAAGCGGAATGCTCGCACCGCCCCCGACGAGTGCGACCGTGGAGACGGCACCCCAACCGATGCTGTTGCGATCCAACATGGTTTCGAGCGCGTCGACAACACGGTCGAGGGGCCGCTCGATGAGCTCCTCCAATTCGGCTCGTGTCACCCGGATTTCAGCCCGGTGCCCGGGCAGGTCAACCGTCAGTTCGGTGACGGTCTCCTGCGACAGTCGTTCCTTTGCCGAGCGGCACTGCTCACGCAACGCGGCAAGCGATCCGACCGCGGCGGTCTGACCGGCATCGACCCCACCTTCATCGGAGATCCCCTCCAAGACGTGGCTCAGCAAAGCCTGATCGATCTGGTCCCCGGCCAATTCGGGGATCCTGTCGGTGGTGTCGATCGCATCGAAAGCCGACGATGCGTCGGCCAGGGTGATGCTGGTGCCCCCGCCACCGAAGTCCAGCAGGGCCAGCGTGCCGCGTCTGTCGATGCCCGGGTTGGCGTTCAGCGCGGTCAGGGCCGCCTTTGCGTCGGGAACCAGCCGCGGCGCAACCCCACCGGGGGTCAGGATCCGGCTGGCTCCCAGGGCGCTCTGCAGCGCCCCCGACATTGCCGGACTCCAGTACGAGGGAATAGCGATGACCACTCCGGAGGGTGGTTGGCCGGTTCCCAGCCCGGCCATCGACTCCAACGCTTCGACCAACAGCCGTTCGGCCAGATAGGTCGCGCCATCGGCGGCCACCAGTGGGACCGGATCGCCGACGCGATCGACGAAACCGGCCAACACCACCCCGCCGGCGCCCGCGGACTCGTGTCGGGCCGTGCCGACCTCGGGTGGGGCGTGGCCGAACAGGGTCAGCACCGAACGTCGGATCACCGGCTGCTGCCCGACGCTCGCCGCGACAAGGTTGGTCGTCCCGATGGACAACCCCAGGGGTTCGCTCATGACCGAGGCCACGATAGCGTCTGAAAGCATTCCAGCCGGTCAGACACTCGGGCTTATGCATCGGAACGCCGATTGTGCTGCAATGTCGGCCATGGGTGACATCGAGGACATCAAGGGAGTCAAGTACCGGTATCTGCGCGCACTCGACACCAAACACTGGGATGAGTTCGCCGACACGCTCACCGAGGACGTGGTCGGTAGGTACGGCGAATCGGCCGGCGAGGAACACCATTTCACCAGCCGTGACGAGCTCGTCGGGTTCATGCGCAACTCACTGGGACCCGAGATCCTCACCGAGCACCGAGTCAACCACCCCGAGATCACCGTCGAGGGTGACACTGCCCGGGCAACCTGGTACCTCCAAGATCGTGTGATCGCGCCCGCCTTCAATTTCATGTTGATCGGTGCGGGTTTCTATCACGATCGGTACCGCAGAACCGAGGACGGCTGGAAGATCTGCGAGACCGGCTACGACCGTACCTACGATGCCTCGATGTCGTTGGAAGCGTTGAACTTCAAGGTCAAGCCCGGCCGCGCGCTGAATCTGTGACTCGACACCGTGCGCTGAATCTCTGACCGCAATCCGGCCGCGCTGGCGACTACTCGGTGATTGCGATCATCGCGCCCGGCCGCAGCCACCGCATGATCTTGACCAGGGTGGCGTCGTCGATAGCCACGCACCCCGCGGTAGCTCCGCCATCGGTGCTGTGCACGAAGAACGCCCCACCCTTACCCGGAATTCGCTCTTTGTTCACGCCCATCACCACCGCGTGTGCGTACTGCGGTATCTGCAGGTTCTCGGTGCCCGAGCTCAACGACGTGTTGAACGGGCACTGGTCCTTCTTGCACACCTGCATCGTGTTGTAGGTCGGGCTTTTCATGTCGCCGTCCCACCAATGGTCGGGACCCACCTGAACGTAGGACAGACCGCCGCCGGGATTGGGTTCGGTGCCGAAGGCGAAATCGAGTGTATAGACGCCCTTCGGAGTCATCATCGATCCGTCGAAGTGGTCAGGCGACATACCTTTCGAACCGATTTTCGCCGGAATGCCGATTCCGCCGTCCACGGGCTGCCAGCCGGCGCCGGTGCGCTCCCACACATCCAGTTTGGCGTCTGAGCCGCCTACACCGGTGACCGACAGCACCTGGGTGGCACCCGCGACCGAGCGGGCGAACCACGGCGTGAACTCCGCCATCGATGCCGGCGCGGTCACCGAGCCCATCACCACACAGGCCGCCGTCGCGCACAGCAGTATCAGCAGTCGGCGCACGAACCCATCGTTGCCGACCCGAGCCGTGCTCGCCATAAAGATTCGGACACGATCGGGTCGCGGCGCCGGCCCGAGGTACCGCTAGGTTGGCGGCATGGACCTACCGCCCTTAACGCGTCGCCGCCGTGGAATTCGGCAGATCGGTGAAGGCCTGGGCACGTTGGACCGCGAGGTGTTCGAAGCCGTCGCGGAGTCCCCCAGCCCACTCATCGACACGGTGATGCCGCGCCTGACCTGGGCCGCAGATCACTCCAAGCTGTGGTTCGCGATCGCGGCGGCGCTGACGGCGGCCGGAAGCCCGTCGGCCAAGCGGGGCGCCGCGAGAGGGGTGGTCACGCTGGCGCTGACCAGCCTGGTCACCAACCAACTGGCCAAGCGGGTATGGCGACGTGAGCGGCCCGACCGCCTCCTCGTACCGCTGACGCGGCAGGCGCGGCGGTTGCCGACCTCGAATTCGTTGCCGTCGGGCCATTCGGCCAGTGCCGCGGCGTTCGCAGTAGGGGTAGGGCTGGAAAACCCTCCCCTGGGTCTGGGCCTGGCGTTGCTCGCCGGTTTGGTCGGGATGTCACGGGTGGCCACCGGGGCGCACTACCCCGGCGATGTGCTTGCCGGCTTCGGTATCGGCGCCGGGATCGCGGTGCTGGGCGCACGGGTCGTTCCGCCGATAGTCGAGGCGCGGTTACCCGCCCCCGCCGCACCGCTTCGGGTGGAAACCGCCGCGCGCCCCAAGGGTGCGGGCGTGACCCTGGTCGTGAACCCGGCTTCGGGCGGTGGGACCGGGGCTCGGGTGCTCGATGAGGTGCGCGAAGCCCTTCCCGACGCGAAGATCGTGGAGTTGACCGAACACGACGACGTCGCCGAAGTGTTGCGGTCGGCGGCAACCGAGGCCGAGGTGCTGGCCATCGGCGGTGGGGACGGCACGGTCGCCGCCGCGGCCGCGGTGGCAATCGACGTGGGCGTCCCGCTGGCGGTCTTTCCGGCCGGTACTTTCAACCACTTCGCCAAAGACATCGGGTGTGACACCACCGCCAAGGCCGTCGCGGCGATCCAGCGGGGCACCGTGTCCTGTGTCGACATCGTTTGCCTCAACGAAAAGCAGATGGTGGTCAACACCGCGAGCATCGGCGCCTACCCGTATTTCGTGCAGACCCGCGAGAAACTCGAGCATCGGATCGGCAAACCGTTGGCCGGTATCTACGCGATGTTCCGCACGCTGCGGCGCGACGAACCCGTCCGCATCGCCTACGACAACCACACGTTGCAGACGTCGCTGTTCTTTCTCGGGAACTCCATCTACCTGCCATCGGGCTTCGCTCCGTCGCGGCGAACCCGGATGGACGACGGGCTCATCGACATCCGGATTCTGGAAACCGGTCGCAGGTTGAGCCGGCTGCGCATCCTGGGTTCGCTGGCGTTGGGGCGGCTGGAGCGCAGCCCCCTCTATCACGAACTGCGGGTGCCGGAGTTCACGTTCGAATCGGTCGACGGTCCTGCTGATCTGGCGCTCGACGGTGAGGTGGGTACCGAATTGATCAAGGCTAGCTTCAGGGTGCGCTACCGGGCACTGCCGGTGTTTCGTCCGATTGGGTGATGGGGCGCAGCGGCGGCACCATCAGCACGCAGGCCACGAAGTACGCATATCCCAGCGACCACCCGGCGATCACGTCCGACGGGTGGTGCACGTTGAGTACCACCCGGCCGGCGCCTATCGCGACGACCACCCCGACGCCGAGTGCGATCAGCCACCCGCGCCGCCACGTGCACACCACCGGAAGTGCGACGGTGAGCAGTGCCAGTACCGCGACGATCACCCCGAGCGCGTGTCCGGAGGGGAAGGACGTCCCGTACGCCGTCACCATCGCGGTGGCCGGGCGCGGCCGGTCCGCAAGCGCTTTGGCGATCTCGGTAACCAGGCCGCTGAGCTCCACGCTGATCACCAGGAACATCGCGATGCGGACGTTGCGCCGGGTCAGTGCCACGACGATCACGACGAGCACCACCAGCCGGAAGGCGTTCGGTCCGAGCACCGTGCAGAACACATTCCACGCCGTGATCCAGCCCGGATGTGTCGAGCCCAAACGATGCGCCGGCTCCAGCGCCCACGCGTCGACACGCGCCAGCCACGCCCAGTTCTGGACCACGCCCAGCCACAGCAGCGCGTAGACACCGACGGCCGCCGCGGCGGTACCGATCAGCCAGCCCCGGCGCGTATGCATCTCACAGTGGTACCAGAGTCGGTGCGCGAGCACCCGCTGCGGCGCTGTGGGGGTCAAACCGGCTGAGCTACCGTGGCGTATATGGCCGTATTTCTTCGGAAGCTCCTCCGTATCGGCAAGCTCCCCAGCACGCTACGCACCGAGGTCGAGGCCGAAGGTCTGCTGTTCATCGCCGAATATGTGGCCGTCACCCGCCGCTTCCGTGGCGTCGTCCCGGGACTGCGCTCCTCTGGCAGTGTCGCGAGCTACGTCGGCGCGCTGGTGCTGACCGAGCAACGCGTGGTGGGCACGTTGTCTTCGGTCCCCAAGCTGGCCGGGCGCACGATCGACCATCGCTGGGACGCGGCGCAGTCCGGTCCGGTGACCGCCGAACTGTCGGCCACCGGCCTCACCCTCGACGTCGATGTGGCTGCCGTCGACCCGCGATGTTCGGGTGAGTTGTCCTTGCATTACAAGGAGGACATTCCCGAGGACGTGCTGGTTCGGCTGCCGCGCACCTCGCTGGCCTTTGACGTGCCGCCCGAATTCGTCTTTCGTGCAGTCGGGGTGCCCTACCACCCCTGACAGATGATCTCGAGCGGCCTCACTTGCGCTGGGCCACCACGAAAACCCGACGGAACGGGAAGTACGTCGTGCCATCCGCCCGAACCGGGTAGGAGGCATCGAGCAGCGGGAGCAGCTCGGCCCGGAACTGCTCCCACTGCTCGTCGTTCAGTCTGCTGCGCACCGGCCGCAGCGCCGTACCGGTGATCCACTCCAGCACCGGATCCGCCCCGGTCAACTCGTGGACATAGGTGGTCTCCCAGGCGTCGACCGAACATCCGGCGTCGCTGAGCAGCCCGGCGTACCCGGCAGGCGATTGCACGACATCGGACTCGCGAAATGGGAAGTCCTGCAGAATATCCGACCACTGGGGTTGAGCGACCAGCTCGCGCACCGCTTGATGCGAGGGTTGGTCGAAGTTGCCGGGAACCTGAACGGCCAGCCAGGATCCGGCGGCCAGCTGACCCGTCCACCGCACCAGCAGCTCCGGATGCTCGGGCACCCACTGCAGCGTCGCGTTGCTCACCACCACGTCGGTGTCCGGCGCGGGAATCCAGTCCCGCACATCACCAACCCGGGCGGGCACCCCGCGCTCGCGTGCCACATCGACCATCTCCGGCGAGGAATCCCACGCCTCGATCTGCGCACCGGGCCAGCGAACGGTCAAGGTCGCGGTGAGGTTGCCGGGTCCGCATCCCAGATCGACTATCCGCCGTGGGCTGCGGGCACCCACCCGCGACAGCAGATCGAAAAACGCTCTACCCCGATGACCGGCGTAGACCAGATAGGCGTCCGGACTCCACATGCAGCCAGTCTGGCACTGTCTGGCATTGCCCGAGCGTGCTGCCGGTTTTACGACGCCACAGCCGCACCGCCCGCCGCGAGTCGGATCCGGTCACGGCAAGCCGTCGCCCCCGGCAGGCATTCGGCACGATCGAGGGGCTCGGCAGAACCGACCGGGATGAGAGTAGCTTTATCCAAGTAAGTCTTGTATTAAAACAGTTACCGATACCGGCGGGACTGCGTATGTCCCCCGGGAGTGCAATCGTGAGGAGACGATGAATGAGTATTGCGGAACGGAGCATTCAGACGACCTGGGAGGGCCCGCTGGCCACGGGCACGGGCACCTTCTCGGACAGCAGCAGCGGGGCATTGGATGGTCAGGCGGTTACCTGGGCAGCGCGCACCGAGCAACCCGGCGGTAAGACCAGCCCGGAGGAACTGGCGGCGGCCGCGCACTCATCCTGCTTCGCCATGGCATTGGCGTTGAAGCTGGGAGAGAACAAGACCCCACCACAGCGTTTGGATGTCACTGCGGCCGTGACACTGGACGAGGTGGGAGGAGTGCCCACCATCACGACCTCGAAACTTCGGGTTCGAGCGCAGGTGGCCGACCTCGATGCGGAGGCGTTTGCCAAGGTTGCCGACGAGGCCGCCGCGTTGTGCCCGGTGTCGCGGTTGTTCGCCGGTGCTGAAATCAGCGTCGACGCCCAACTCGCATAGCCTGTTCAGAACAGCCGATCGAGGCGAACCTTCAGACCAGGCCCTGGGCAAGCATTGCGTCAGCCACTCGGGTGAAGCCGGCGATGTTGGCTCCAACCACGTAATCACCTGGCGCGCCGTATTCTTCGGCGGTGGACAGGCAGCGGTCGTGGATGCGGCGCATGATGCCCGCCAAGCGCTGCTCCGTGTCCTCGAAGGTCCACGAATCGCGCGAGGCGTTTTGCTGCATCTCCAGCGCGCTGGTCG
>JAGQTR010000424.1 GCA_020438915.1 Mycobacterium sp. | reverse complement strand
CGCATTCCACTTCCGGGCAGCGCGCCGCCGGCGGTGTGGCGCAACGCTTTCGCCCATCCGGAGAAGGACAAGCGGGTCGCGGTGGGCGTCGTGGTGCTCACCGCGCTGACCGCGGCGACATCGCTGGCCTGGACCGCCCGGCTGACCCCGCCGGGAGCGTTCGACGCGATCCCGCAGTACTGGCAGGACACCGCAGCTTGGCTTGATGCCAACAACTCCGGCCCGCGCCCGGCTGTCGAGGACGGATCACCCCATCCTGGAAGGGTCCTCGTGGTACCCGGCGCCCCGTTCGCCACCCAGTTGTGGGGCAACAGCCACGACGAGCCGCTGCAGGTGCTGGGCAGCAGCCCCTGGGGCGTCCGTGACTCCATCCCGCTGACACCGCCGGAAACCATCCGCGCACTGGATTCCGTGCAACGGCTGTTCGCCGCCGGCCGCGCATCCGCCGGACTGGCCGACACCTTGGCCCGACAAGGCATCTCGTACGTAGTGGTGCGCAACGATCTGGATCCCGACACCTCGAGATCGGCGCGCCCCATCCTGGTGCACCGGGCGATCGAGGGTTCGCCGGGCCTGACGAAGGTGGCCCAGTTCGGCGAGCCCGTCGGTCCGGGGAGCCTGGACGGGTTCGTCACCGACAGCGGGCTGCGTCCGCGCTACCCCGCCGTCGAGGTCTTCAAGGTGGAACCGGCGAACCCTGCGGATTCTCCGGCCTCGGCGCCCTATCTGGTCGAGGCTGCCGCGATGGCCCGGGTAGACGGCGGGCCCGAGTCGCTGCTGCGCCTCGATGAGCGACGGCGCCTCGCGGGTCTACCACCGCTGGGGCCGATGCTGCTGACCCCGGACGCGCTGGGCGCGGGGTTGTCCGCGCCGGTCGTCACGGTGACCGACACCCCGTTGGCGCGCGAAACCGACTACGGCCGCGTCGATGACCACTCGTCGGCGGTCCGCACCACCGACGACCCACGCAACACCTTCAACCGGGTGCCCGACTATCCCGTCGGCGATACGGACCCGATCTACGCACAATGGGTCGGGGGCCGTCTGTCGGTTTCGAGTTCGGCATCGGACTCCACCGCGCTGCCCAACGTCTCGCCCGCCTCCGCGCCTGCCGCGGCCATCGACGGGGACTCCTCGACCAGCTGGGTGTCCAATGCGCTGCAGAACGCGGTCGGCCAGTGGCTACAGGTCGACTTCGACCACCCGGTCACCAACGCCACAGTCACGATCACGCCGAGTGCCACCGCCGTCGGAGCCCAGGTGCGACGGCTGGAGGTGTCCACCGTCAATGGAACGAGCACGGTGCGGTTCCAGGAGTCGGGCAAACCGGTGACCGTGGCGTTGCCCTACGGAGAGACGCCCTGGGTGCGAATCACCGCCGTCGCCACCGACGACGGCTCCCCCGGCGTGCAGTTCGGCATCACCGATTTCACCGTCACCCAGTACGACGCGAACGGGTTCGCCCATCCGGTCAACCTTCGTCACACCGTGGCGGTGCCCGGCCCGCCGCCGGGATCGGCTGTCGCCCAGTGGGACCTGGGTTCCGAACTTTTGGGCCGTGCCGGCTGCGCGGCGAGCCCCGCCGGCTTCCGATGTGCGGCGGCGATGGCGCTGTCCTCCGAGGAGCCGGTCAACCTGAGCCGGACCCTGACCGTGCCGCAGCAGACGCAGGTCACCCCGACCGTATGGGTGCGCGCCCGCCAGGGCCCGCACCTGGCGGATCTCATCGCAGCCCCCGGCGCGGCGCGGGCCACCGGCGACTCAGATCCGATCGACGTACTCGGTTCGGCTTACGCCGCCGCAGACGGAGACCCCGGCACCGCATGGACGGCACCTCAACGCGTGGTACAGCCGCACACCCCCGCCACCGTGGTCCTCACGTTGCCGGTGCCGCGCAACGTGGCGGCACTGCGGGTGACGCCCAGTTCCTCGGAGCTGCCGGCCCGTCCGACGATGATCGCCATCGACCTCGGGGACGGGCCGCAGGTGCGACGGCTCACCGAAGGCACCCAGACCCTGCAGCTACGGCCCCGGACGACCGACTCGATCACGGTGTCGCTGCTGGACTGGAATGACGTGATCGACCGGACCGCGCTCGGTTTCGACCAGCTCAAGCCGCCCGGACTGGCAGAGATCGAGGCCCTCGACGCCCGCGGCGAACCGATCGCGGCCGCCGACGCAGCTGCCAACCGCGGCCGGACCATCAGCCTGCCCTGCGGGCGCGGTCCGATCATCGGCGTCGCCGGGCAGTTCGTCCAGACGTCGGTCACCACCACCGTCGGCGCCCTGCTCGACAACGAGCCGATCCCGGCGCGTCCCTGCCGCAGTGAACCGATCACACTTCCCGCCGGTCAGCAGGAGTTGCTGATCAGCCCCGGACCGGCATTCATCGTCGACGGCGTTCAACTGGCCGCCCCCCTGGCGGGCCGGCTGGGCTCGGCGGGCACCGATCGCGTCGACTCCGGCCAGTGGACCAGCGATCGCCGCGTCGTCGAGGTCCCCCCGTCGGATTCGGTCCGGGTTCTCGTCGTGCCGGAGAGCGTGAACCCCGGGTGGATCGCGCGCAGCGTCGATGGTTCGCCGCTGACCGCGGTCACCGTCAACGGCTGGCAGCAGGGCTGGGTGCTGCCGGCCGGAACCGAAGGGACTTTGGTGCTGAGCTTCGCGTCCAACGCGACCTACCGCGCTGGGCTGATCGGCGGCCTCGCTCTGCTGCCCCTGTTGGCCGCCTTGGCGTTCCTGCCGGCCCGTCGCACTCGGGCCTTGGCACCCGCGCGACCCTGGCACCCTGCCACGGCCGTCCGCGCCGCCGCGTTGACGGCGGCGGCGGCGATGATCTCCGGCGTCGTCGGCGCCCTGGTGGCCGGTCTCGCACTCGCTCTTCGGCAACTGCTGCGTGGCCGTGAAAACCTATGGCACGCAATAACAGTCGGCACCGCAGCATCCGGACTGACCCTGGCCGGGGCGGTGCTCAGTCAGAATCCGTGGCGCTCGGTGGACGGATACGTGGGGCACTCGGCGGGAGTGCAGTTCCTCGCCCTGTTGTCCGTTGTCGCGGTCGCCGTCTCGGCGTTGCCGTTCGACGACGAGAATGGTTGACCTGACCCGATCTCCGGGAGGCGTCATCGGGCGGTGGCAGGCTCGGTCACCTCATCGACCGCGCTGTCCAGCGGCGTCGGGTCGACACGCCTCTCCCAGCGCCGCAGCGCATTCCGGCATGGCGACTCCACCAGCGCGTAGCTGACCGCTGCGATCGCAAAACCGAACACAACCGTCAGTATCAGCACCACGGGCATGTGGCCGTTGAAGGCGAACTCACCGATCACCGGGAACACCATCGCCAGGGCGGCCAGGTGCCACACGAACAAACCGTAGGACCAGCGCCCCAGCGTGACCATCGTGGTGCTGCCCAGGAACTTGTGCGGCGTGCCTGGCCGGTCCAGAACCAGCGGCGCCAGCAGGGCCCCCGCCACGATCGCCCCCATCGCCATCTTGACGATGAACTGATCGACGCTTCCCGGCGTGAGGCCCTCCGGGCCGGCCAGCGGTGAGGACGCCACGAGGAAGGCGGCCACAGCCACGACCGCCATCAGCAACCGGCGGCGGGCCAGCCGATGCACCCATCCGACCGGCCTGACGGTCAGCTCGGCCAGCAGCATTCCCGCCGCGAACCACGAAAGGAACGCCGGCGGCCAGTTCAGGGGATTGACACCGTAGGGCGGGTCCCCGGGGACCAACTGCCACAGCAGTGCCCAGCCCAGGCTCGCCAGCGCCGCAACAGTGATGACGCCGATTCGGCGCCGCGCCGGTACCCACCGCATCAGCAGCGCCAGGAACGGCAGCGCGACGTAGAAGGCCACCTCCACCGACAGGCTCCACATCTGGGTCAGGCCCGCGGTCAGCGTCAGCGGCACGTAGATCTGGGTCAATGTCAGGTTCGCCAGCCATACCGTCAGGTCGGGCTTGGCGTCCGGCAGCAGCGTGAGGATGACCACCACCGCAACCAGATATCCCGGCATGATGCGCACGACGCGGGAGCGCAGGTAGTGCCCGGTCGGGGGCCGTGATCGCAGTCCGCGCGCCGCCGCGGCGTGCCCGCGCCACAGCAGAAATCCGGAGAGGGCGAAGAACACCGCCACCGCGAGGTCGAATCGCCCGAGTAGCCGTCCGAGAATTCCGCCGGTGTGTCCGGTCTGGAAGGCGACGTGGGTGACGACCACTCCGATGGCGGCACAGGCGCGCATGCCCTCGACGGCGGGCAGGAAGCCGCGGGTCCCACCCACACCGGCAGCGTCGGCCGGCGGCACATCGGTTGCCGTCACGGTTCCGGTCACGACGAACAGTCTGCCCGCCCCGTCGATGGAGCAGAACGGGGGTTGCCGAGCCCGCGCGGGCCCGTGGGATCCGACGACTTGGTGAACAAATTCCCTAACGGGTCGCAGTGGGCCACGGCCCTGGCTTGGGCTGTTAGGGTCGAACGGGTTTGCCCCACCGGGCTGGTAGGGGCCGGTGGCGGTGCGCGAAGGGAGACACGGTATTGAACCGCGCAGTTGCGCTGCGGATCGCCGCGTGCGGAATCATGGGGCTCGGTGCCGCCCTGCTCATCGCCGCGCTGTTGCTGTCCACCTACACCATCGGCAAGATCGCCAAGATCCCGCTGGACATCGACGCCACGCTGATCAGCGACGGCACCGGTGACGCGTTCGATCCCGAATCCCTGAACAGCCAGAAGTTCGTCGTCGACGAAGACGTGCCGCTGGTGCTGCAGCAACAGATCACCGTGGAGTCGCCGGCCAACGCCGACGTGGTCACCCTGCAGGTCGGCAGCACCCTGCGGCGAACTGATCAGCAGCAGGACAAAGGTCTGCTGCTGGCGATGGTGGACACTGTCACGCTCGACCGCACAACCGCGCTTGCGGTGTCGAGCGAGAACAATCCCGGCGGCGCCGTCCAGAAGCCGCGCACGATCGAGGACGAGAACCCGCCGACGAACATCGCGCTGCCCCACGAGGGGCTGACGTACCGCTTCCCGTTCAACACCGAGAAGAAGACCTACCCGTTCTTCGATCCGATCGCTCAGAAAGCTTTCGACGCCAACTACTCCGGCGAGGACGATGTCAACGGGCTGACCACCTACAAGTTCACCCAGAACGTCGGCTACGACGCCGACGGCAAGCTCGTCGACCCGGTGAAGTACGCATCGCTCTACGAGGACGACGCCGATGGCCAGGCGACCGCGCCCGCCCGCCTCTGGGGCGTCGAGGGCGACCCCGAGGAACCCATCACGATGACGCGGTATTACGCCGCCCAGCGCACGTTCTGGGTCGA
>JAGQTR010000423.1 GCA_020438915.1 Mycobacterium sp. | reverse complement strand
CCGTCGAACTCCTCCCACGGCTGCAGACGCACTTCCATCTTGCGATCGCTGCTGGAGTTGGCGAACCAGTGATCCTCGATGTGCTGCTTCTGGTTCTCCGAGAGCGTCAGGCCAATGACGTTGACGTCGTACTTCTCGACCGCGCGCATGATGGTCTTACCCCAGCCGCAGCCGATATCGAGCAAAGTCATCCCCGGCTCCAGGCCCAGCTTGCCCAGGGATAGGTCGATCTTGGCCAGCTGCGCCTGTTCGAGGGTGTAGTCGTCCTTCTCGAAGTAAGCGCAGCTGTACACCTGGTTGGGGTCCTGCCACAGCCTGAAGAAGTCGTTGGAGATGTCGTAGTGGAACTGGACTTCCTTCTTGTCCGATCCGCGCGTCTGCGATGCCGATTTCGACAGCCACGCCGAATCGGCGGTCGTGGTCTTCGGCTCTGCGTTTGAGGTGTTCGACATCAACTCATCCTGTCTGCAACGATGACGACGTGCCCGACGGCACGTCTAGTTTCTACTACCCACCCAGCGGTTGGTGAAACGGCTCGCCATTTTCGATGCCGACGACAATAGCCCGGCGGTGCCGCTCCGGCCCCATCAGGCCCCGACCTAGCTGGTCACAGGCCGGAGTAGCGTGCTGCGGGTGGACCAGAAATACGAGTACGGCATCGATTTCGACGGCATCGAGGCCGTCGACATCCACACCCACGTCGAGGTCGACGCCCACGGGCGCAAAGCCTACGACGACGTGCTCCTCGCGGCCACCGCCGAGTACTTCAAGATGGCACCCGGGGTGTTGGCCGGCGTGGATGCCGTCGCCGATCACTATCGGCGGCGCAACACCGCGGCGGTGGTGTTCACCATCGACGCGCGCCACGGGATGCGTCATGCGCCCAACTCCATCGAGGACCTCGTTGCAGGTGCGGCGCGCAACAACGATGTGCTGATCCCGTTCGGCAGCGTCGACCCTTGGCAGGGCCGGCACGCCGTGCACCGCGTGCACGAACTGGTCCGTGATTTCGGGGTCAAGGGATTCAAGTTCCATCCGAGCATGCAGGCCTTCGAACCCAACGACCGTTCCCACTATCCCATCTACACCGCGATCGCCGAGGCCGGCGTGCCCGCGTTGTTTCACACCGGGCAGACCGGGATGGGTGCCGGCCTGCCGGGCGGGCACCGGATCAAGCTGCGGTACTCCGATCCGATGCTGCTCGACGACGTCGCCGCGGATTTCCCCGAGTTGACGATCGTCATGGCTCACCCCGCGGTGCCGTGGGTGGATGCGCAGATCTCGATCGCCGCCCACAAGGCCAACGTTTACATCGACCTCTCGGGCTGGTCGCCGAAGTACTTTCCGCCGCAGCTTGTGCACGCCATGACCCGGCAGTTGCGCACCAAGGTGCTCTTCGGCACCGATTACCCCTATATCCAGATGGATCGGTGGCGCCGCGACTTCGATGCCCTCGACGTCGATCCGGCGGTCTTGCCGCTGATCTACAAGCAGAACGCGCTGCGGGTCCTGGGAGTCTCCCGATGAGTTTTCCCGGGGCGGGCGGTCTGTACGTCTGACCGCACCTGCGACCCCGAGGAGTACCGATGCCCGTCCGCGATTCCGCACCGCTGGGTGCACCGATCTGGATCGACCTGGCCACCGCCGACGTCGAGCGCGCCCAGGAGTTCTACGGCGCCGTGTTCGGTTGGACCTTCCAGCCGGCGGGACCCGAATACGGTGGTTACATCAACGCGTTCTGCGACGGTCGGCCGGTCGCCGGCCTGATGTACAACGAACCGCAGTGGAATGCGTCCGACGCGTGGACCGTCTACTTTCACGTGGCCGATATCGGTGCCACGGTGTCGAAAGCGACCGCCGCCGGGGGATCTTGCTGTGTGGATCCGATGGAGGTCAAGGACAAGGGCTGGATGAGCATGCTGACCGATCCGACCGGCGGTCCGTTCGGGCTGTGGCAACCCACCGGGCACCGCGGTTTCGAGGCCATCGGACAGGCGGGTGCCCCCAGCTACTTTCAGCTGACCAGCAGCGACTATCCCGGCTCGCTGGACTTCTACCGACAAGTCTTCGGCTGGCAGACCGCCGCGGTGTCTGATACCGACGAGTTCCGCTACAGCACAGCCGCTTTCGATGGTGACACGCTGCTCGGCGTGATGGACGGCCGCGGTTTCATCCCGGCGGAGCAGCCGTCGAGTTGGACCGTGTTCCTCGGTGCCGAAGATGTCGACAACACCGTCCGGGCGGTCGAGGACCACGGTGGCAGTGTCATCCGCGCCGCCGAAGACACACCGTATGGGCGGCTGGCCGCAGTGGCGGACTCCACGGGTGCCGGTTTCAACCTGTCGAGTGTCCAGCGGCCAGTGTGAAGTCGGCGAAGTCGAATCCTGGCACCACCACGCAGCTGACGAGGCAGGGCTGGTCGTCGCGCGGACGCGCGCGCTGCCAATTACCGGGGGGGATGACGAACTGAGGGCTTTCCCCGGCCATGATGTTCGCGCCGAGCAGGTGAGTCTTCGCGGAGTCCTGCTCGGGGCCGAAGTCCAGCAGCAACGGTCCGCCCGAATGGTAGAGCCACACCTCCGCGCTGCGCACCGTGTGCCACGCCGCCTCCTGGCCCGGCATGAGCAGAAACAGGATTGCTGTGCCCGCGTTGCGCGGTCCGGCGTAGTCCGGCGGTAGCGCCGACTGCGGGATGGTCAGCTCGCTGCGCCAGGTTTCGCGGTACCACCCGCCTTCGGGATGTGGGGAAAGCTCCAGCCGACGCGCCCATTCCGGAAGATCGCTCATCGAACTCACCCTACTGTCTGGCATCGGCATGAGCCGGGGCACGGGACACCACGAGTAGTCTTTGCGGATGGCTCGCGTGCGTCCCGGTTGGTTGGTGGCGCTGGCCGCATTGACGGTCGCGGTCAGCGGGTGGTTTCCCTGGCTGAAATCCACCGACGGCAGCGGGAGGTCCACTGCCATCGGCGGCGTTGCCGGTGCCATGCCGGTGCCGCCTCCCGGGTTCGGGGTCGGACAGTTCGTCGTGTTGCTGGCGGCGCTGTTGGTCGTCGCCGGTGCAATGTCGGCTCGCGGTATCTCCGCACGGATGGCTTCGACTGCTGCGCTGTCAATTTCGGTGACATTGGTGGTTCTGACGGCCTGGTACTACCGGCTGTATGTGTATCCGCCGGTAGCTGCCGGCTATGGCCTCTACGCCGGGGGCGCGGCAGCGTTGGCGGGGGTGCTGTTGTCGGTGTGGACGATGCTGGCGGCCTGGCGGACCTCGACCTCGACCTCGGCGACCAGGTCGTCCACCAGGAGGTCGGCGACCGGGACGTCGGCGACCGGCAAGCGCTCATGAGCGGCTTTGTCGAGCCACTGACGATGGTCGGGAACCGCTGGGTGAGTTTGGAACCCCTTACCCGCGAACATCTTCCCGAGATCGAGGCAGCTAGTGCCGATGGTGAGTTGGGTGGGCTGTGGTTCACCGGTGCACCGAAGGCGGGGGCGGCCGGCGAATGGGTGGAGATGCGACTGGCGGCGCAGAATCCGGATACCGGCCTGACGTTCGTGGTGCGCGGGCGCGGCGGCGAGCTGGTCGGGTCGTCCAGCTATCTCAACGTTGACGGCGCCAACCGTCGCCTGGAGATCGGATACACCTGGTACACCGCATTGGCCCGGCGCACCGGTGTCAATTCTGAAACGAAGCTGCTGATGCTCGGCCACGCTTTCGATGAGTTGGGCTGTGTTGCAGTGGAGTTCCGCACGCACTACTTCAACTCAGCCAGTCGGGCCGGTATCGAGCGGCTTGGCGCAAAGCTTGACGGGGTGCTGCGCAGCCATCAGATCCTGCCCGACGGCTCCCGTCGCGACACCGTCGTGTATTCGATCCTGGACATCGAGTGGCCATCGGTGCGAAACAACCTGGTGTTCCGGCTGGATCGCAACGGTTGAACCGATCAGCCGCGCCGAGTGTGCGGACAGATCGCGTTATTCACCGAATCGGCGATCTGCCCGCACACTAGAGCGACGGTGTTGATTAGCTCGTGTCGATCGATTGCTGCGCACCCGAGTGGGCGATTTCGATCTTGCGTGGCTTCGCCCGCTCGGCCACCGGGATCGTCACGGTCAGCACGCCGTTTTCGTAGGTCGCCGAGATCGCCGACGCATCAACGCCTTCGCCGAGCGACAGCTGTCGGCGGTACCTGCCGAAGAACCGCTCATTGGCCAGCCACTGCACTGATTCCTCGGAGCGGGCGGTTCGGTGAGCCGACACGGTGAGCGTGCCATTGTCGACGTCGACATCCACCGACCCGGGGTCGACTCCGGGAAGGTCAGCGGTCAGTACGTAGTGATCGTCGATCTTGCACAAGTCCATCGGCATGAACCGGGGCGTGCGAGTGGATCCAGTCTGGTTGTTCAGCAAGCTCCGGGTCACGGCATCAAGGTCACTGAAGGGATCAAAACGAAGCACAGCAATCCACCTCCTCTGTACTCAGAGCCCGCCACCCTGGCGGGCGACCCAAATCACTGTGCACCGGCGATATTAGCACTCTAGGTGCGAGAGTGCCAGAATTTCTTCGGTGTGGTGAGAGCGTCCTGGCTTTTCGTCGCTGGTGTCAGTGCCGGCGCGATGTGGTGTGCGGACAGATCGCAATATCCGGTGATGCGGCGATCTACGCGCACGCTAGGCCGGTGGCGGGCTGCTCGGTCGACAGCTGCCGACGCTAAACGGGAATCACCTGCGCGCCACGCAATGGTGCTTCGCATTGATCGCAGACGAGAAGAGCATCGAAGCGACGGCCGCATACGGTATGGGTCAACTCCACCGCGGGGCCCTCGAAGTCTGGATACCAGCGCTGCGCCCACTGCAGCGCGGTCACGAGCACCGGGAAAAGAGCCCGCCCCTTGTCGGTGAGCCGATATCGGCCGTCGGTGTTGACCAAGATTTCTTCGGCGGCGAACATCGCCAACCGGCCTGCGATCGTGGCCGGCGCGGCGCCGAGCTGACACTGGAAATCGGTGAACCGGGTGGCGCCGACGAACGCGGCGACCAGCATCGCGAACGCCCACCGGTCGCCCATCACGTTCATGGTCTGGGGAAATAGCACGCCCGTGCGCCCGCGCCGGTTGCCCGAGCGGCGGCGGTTAGTGGTGGACGGAACGGATCGCTTCCATGATCCGCTCGGGCCCCATTGCGCCACAACATCTTTCTCACTCGTCGTCGACCCGCACGCCCCGCAGGTGACCATCGGCGCGAAGCCACTGCCGCACACCTGGTGGCGCATTCCCGGCAGCGGGCGGGTGTGGGCGGGCACCCAGCGTCGTTCCCATTCCCAGATTGAGGTCAGTATGGGCCACATCGAACGGCTCCTGGCCGTCGCCAGATACTCCGCACGCGGGGGATTGCTCTGGTACTCACGGCGGGTGAGCAGTTCTTCGGCGACCAGCGATTGCAGCCGGCCGCTCAGCACCGAGTTCGAAACGGGAAGCGCAGCGACGAATTCGCCGTAGCGGGCCGCGCCCAACAGCGCCTGCTGGATGATCAGCAGCGTCCATTCATCGCCGAGCACCTCGAGCATCCGGGCTACGGCGTTGGGGCGTCGCGTCAACTAGAGGCCGATCGCGGCGGCCGCGGTGTCGGTTTCCCGCCAACGGCGAAGGTCGGATCCCGGTGCCCACGTCGAGTGCGTGCCACTGGAGATCCGCTCGGGTAGGGCGAGTTTGCATACCGGGCCGTCTTCGATCCGGGCCGCGTCGAACACCAGGCAATAGGAGGCATCGGCGACCATGTCGGTGGTGAGTGTCACCAGGTACCCGTCATCCTCGGCAGTACTGTT
>JAGQTR010000422.1 GCA_020438915.1 Mycobacterium sp. | reverse complement strand
TTCGTGCGTCCGGAGTTGGTGGGGGAGGTCCGCTACAGCGAGCGCACCTCCGATGATCGCCTGCGCCAGCCGAGCTGGCGCGGACTGCGCCCGGACAAGGTGCCCGGCGAGGTGAAATGGGAATGATCTGCGTGAGAGCGTCCTAGTCCGAGGTGTAATTCACTCAAATCTGTTGTTTCACTTCTGTTTCAGCAGTCACAGCGGGAGCTGAAATGTCAGATGCCGAATGTATGTTCGAAGCATGTCGGGAGAAGCTCTGAAGGACGCAGTGACTGCGTTGCGTGCGGCTTATGACGCTCTGGCAAGCTGCGAGGTCGACTTGCTCACCCGGCCCTACCTGGTCGAGACCCTTGATGAACTCGAAACTTTGGGGTGTCAGCTGCCCTCCCTGAGCCACCGTCTGTTGGCCCGCTTGCAGGCCGAGGCGACACCGCAGGAGATGGGCGCCAAATCATGGAAGGACGTGCTCGCGATTCGGTGGCGGATCTCCACTTCCGAGGCCCACCGACGGCTGGCCGAAGCCGCGCTGCTGGCACCGCGACGGGCCTTGACCGGGCCACCGTTACCGCCGGCGATGGCGGCAACTGCCGCCGCGCAAACCCACGGCCTGATCAACGCCGAGCATGTCGCGGTCATCCGCAAGGCGCTGGACAAACTGCCCGGTTTCGTGGATGGGGCGACCCGCGAGCAGTTCGAGGTCGATCTCGTTCGTACTGCGGTCGGCGTCGGGCCCAAGGAACTCAAGGACGCCGCCGAAAGAACCCTGTTCCTGCTCGACCAGGACGGTCCCGAACCCGACGACACCGAACGCGCCCGCAAGCGCGGACTGTCGAAGGGCAAGCAGCGCCCCGACAAGATGACGCCCATCGCAGGGGAACTGACCCCCGAGGCATGGGCGGTGTGGGAGGCGATCTTCGCCAAGTACGCCGCTCCAGGTATGTGCAACCCCGACGATCCCGAACCCTGCACGTCCGGGACACCCTCACAGGCCCAGATCGACAATGATTACCGCAGCCTCGCTCAACGCCAACACGACGCCCTCGTCGCGGTCGGCCGTATCGCGCTGATGAGCGGCGAACTCGGGCAGCTCAACGGGCTGCCGGTCTCGATCATCATCCGCACCACACTGCAAGACCTGGAATCCCGAGCCGGGGTCGGCGTCACCGGCGGTGGCACCGTCATGCCGATCGCCGAGGTGATTCGACTCGCCGGCCACGCCAACCACTACCTGGCGGTTTTCGACAAGGTCAACGGATCGGCGCTAGATCTGTTCCGCACCAAACGGATCGCCTCTCCGGCGCAGCGCATCATGCTGATCGGCCGTGACGGCGGATGCACCAAGCCGTGCTGCACCGTCGGCGCCTACGGATCGCAGGTGCATCACGTGGTTGCCGATTGGGCCGAGGGCGGTAACACCAACATCGACGAACTCGGCCTCGCGTGCGGGCCCGATAACCGCATCGTCGGCAAAGACGGCGGCTGGACCACCCGGATGAACGACCACTGCGAGGTGGAGTGGATACCGCCGCCGCAGTTGGATACCGGCCAAGCCAGGCTCAATTACTATCACCGCCCCGAACGGCTGATGCACCCACCGGATGAACCGGAAACATTGCACCGCAACACCATTGCGAAGCCCACATCAGCCGATCCCTCGCACGGTACTGGCCACAATGGCCGCAAGCCTGACGACGGCGCCGGCGGGCCTGACGACCACGCCGGCGGACTTACCGGTCCCGCGCCGCCTGACGGCCAAGCGGCCTAACCACTGTGGACGTCGAATCCTGCGTTTGCGCTGATCGCCGCGTGCATACCCCTGGTGGCCAGTTCGTCGGCCAATTCGTTGTCTGCCACCCCCGAGTGGCCCTTCACCCAGAACCACTGGACGTCGTGGCGCGCGCAGGCCAGCCGGAGTCGCCTCCAAAGGTCGACGTTTTTCACCGGTTGCTTCGAGGCGGTCATCCAGCCGTTGCGTTCCCAGCCGACGACCCACTTGGTGATCCCGTTTCGCACGTAGGTGCTGTCGGTGTAGAGATGCACCACGACGGCTCTGGTGAGGGCCTCCAGCGCCATGATCGGCGCGGTCAGCTCCATCCGGTTGTTGCTGGTCTGCCCGGAGTCTCCGCCGCACATTTCGCGGACGTGCTCACGTTGACGCAGTACCGCGCCCCAGCCGCCCGGTCCGGGGTTTGGTCGGCATCCGCCGTCAGTGTGGATGACCACGACATCCTCGGGTACTGCGTTGGTCATGGGCCGAGGATAGGCATTTCCCCGACCATTGGGTGGGTGACGCGCGCTAACCGCCGTCCTTGTCGTCCTTGTCGTCCTTGTCGTCCTTGTCGTCCTTGTCGTCCTTGTCGTCCTTGTCGTCCTTGTCGTCCTTGTCGTCCGACTTCGTGCCGCCGACCTCGATGACTGCCCAGTGGCTCGGTGACAACAGAACCGACCACTTGCCGTCCTTGCGGCCCAACTTGAGCACGCCGTCGTCGACTTCCCACTTGGTGTCGTCGTCGTACTGGGTTTCTTGTCCATCACTGTAGGTGAGTTTGAATGCCATGCTGGGTGAATGCCCGGCCATCGCCCGCGCTAACCGTTATGAGCCGGCGGGTTACGCGGCGGCAGTGGCTCAGCGCGGCGCCCGGGCGAGGAAGGTGTGCACGATGTTGTGCTGCCAGCCGGGCACAGTGGCACTTCGTACGTCGACGAAGCCATTGCGCTGCAGCCGTTCCCGGAACGCCGCGGCTCCGTCGAACTCGTTGACGCTGCGGCGCAGGTAGCGGTACAGAGAAGCATCGCGAGAGCGGAACCGGCCTGCGGGAATGATGATCGCAGAGCTGACCGCGTTCCACACGGCGGTGGCGGCACGAGAGTCGCGCACCGAGTATTCGTGCACGGCGATGACACCCCCGGGACGCAGCAGCGCGCACAGTGACTTCAGGGCGCGGTCGGGATCGGCGAGGTTGCGCACCAGGTAAGCGGCGAGAATGCCGTCGAACGGACCGGTCACACCGGCCTCGGCGAGGTCTTCGGCGCGGCTGTGTACAAAACTCACCGATTGGGGCCAGGTTTTGGCCCGGGCCTGAGCCAGCATCCCGGCCGAGCCGTCGACGGCGACGATCTCGGCCTGTGGCGCGGCGTGCAGCAGCGCTGCTGTCGACGCCCCAGTCCCGCAGCCGAGGTCCAGCAGGCGCAGCCCCCGGCCCAGTTCAGGCAACTGCATTCGCGCCGCCGACAGCCGCAGGTGTTTGTGGTAGCCGGGGTTGGCGCCGACGAGAGCGTCGTAGGTTGGCGCCCCGGCGTCGAACGCACCGGGGATGTCGGGCGCGCCATCGTCGGCGGTGGATCTGCGGCCTGTGCTCATCGGGTACGACATTACCCAGCGGCGAGCATCACACCTTGGCGATGACGTTCTCGGCGAACATCTCCAGATTGCGAATCTTGGCCTCGAGTGGCTCGGTGTCCTGGCCCATGATGTACGGGATGCGGAAGCCGACGATGACATCGGTGACGCCCTTGTCCTCAAGCCTCTTGATGCCGTCGGGCGTGTAGGCGTCGATGGAGATGACGTGTATCTGGAATGGCCCGCTGCGGCCCGCCTCCTCGCGGAACTGGTTCAGCTTCGTGATGAGAGCGTCGAGCTCCTCGGGGTCCCCGCCGCCGTGCATCCAGCCGTCGTTGCGGGCGGCCCGTCGTAGCGCGGCGTCGGCGTGCCCGCCGATGAGGATGGGAAT
>JAGQTR010000421.1 GCA_020438915.1 Mycobacterium sp. | reverse complement strand
AGTTCGGCGATGATGACGGATACCGGCGATGGGGAGTCCATCGCCGATGGTCACGGATCTTCTGAACCGCCCTTGGACATCGCCGGTTTGCACGAAACGATGTCCGCCCAGCGAATTATCTACCAAGCAATCGGCCTGATTCGGGGACGTAGCGGGGGCACCAGCGAGGAGGCGTTTACTCAGCTGAGGGTGCTCAGCCAGACCGACCATTGCGCGTTAACCGAGGTGGCCCAACGCATCGTCGATGACGCGGTGCGCCGTGCCGGCGATTCACAGCCCGATCAGGCCCCTGATGGCGAGCGCGCCGGTGAAGCACTATACGAAACGGTGTTCGCCAACGCACCGATCGGCCTCGCCGTCATCGGTCTCGACGGCAGTTTCGAAAGAGCAAACCACGCGCTGTGCCGGATCACCGGCTACCACCAGCATGAATTGAGGCAGCTGACGTTCCAGGACATCACCCATCCCGATGACCTTGATACCGACGTGAAAGAGGCCACCCGGCTGATGAACGGCGAGATCACCAGCTATCAGATGGACAAGCGCTACTACGCCGCGGACGGCCATCTCATTTGGATCCGCCTCTCGGTGTCCATTGTGCGTGACGCGGCTGGTGAGCCGCTGTACTTCATATCGCTCATTGAGGACATCTCCGCCCGCAAGCGCGATGACGAGTTGCTCAGACGACGGGCCAGCCGAGACGCTCTGACAGGCGTACTCAACCGCAGTCGATTCGAAGAAGAGCTCGCCCGCTATCAGTCGCTGGCCCGACGCCACGGCTACGACGACGAGGCAGCGGTGCTCATGATCGACCTCGACGGACTCAAACAGATCAACGACCAGTTCGGTCACGCGGCCGGCGATGAGTACCTCAAAAGCGTGGCCGACATCATCAGCCGTCGGTTGCGCCTCTCCGATGTCTTCGCCCGCATCGGCGGCGACGAATTCGCTGCGCTATTGCCGCACACCTCCACCGCCCATGCCCAGACACTGGCCCAGAAGCTGGTCGAGATGGTAGCGGCCAACTCGCGCGGCAGGGTCAGCATCGGCATCGCCATGCTGATGCCCGGCCAACTGGACGACGCGCTGGAACGTGCCGACAAAGCCATGTACCAAGCCAAACGGCGGGGTGGCGGACATACCTACGGCCCCTGACCTCGAGTGGGGTCGAGCAGAATTTTCGCATCCTGCGGGTTGGAGCGTAGCCGTTCAAACGCATCGGCCACGCCGCCAAGCCCCACGGTGCCGGTGAGCAGCGGGGCAACATCGAAATCGCCAGCTACCAGGTGCGCAAACGTCTCGGCGAACTCCTCCGGGCTGTAGTAGAGCGAAAACCGGAGATCGAGTTCCTTGAGGATGCACTGCGACGGTTTGAAGTCGTCTGATTGCATGTTCAGGCCGGCTACCGCGATGCGCGAACCCGGTGGAACTCCCGCGACCAGCTGCTGAATCAGCCCGGGCACCCCGACACATTCGAAGGCGACCGTGGGCCGCAACGGCGCCTGCCCCAGCAGCGGGTTCGGTGGAGCCATCCGTGCGGGATCATCCGTCGCGGCCGCCGCCATCAACGCCTCGAACGGCGATCCTTCTTGCGGGTCGATGACGACGTCGGCACCCAGTTGCTTCGCCAGAGAACGACGTTGTGCAGAAAGATCGGATGCCACTATCGGCCCGATTCCCTTCATCTTGAGCACCGCAATGACTGCCAACCCGATCGGACCGCAACCGACCACGAGAGCGACGTCATCGGAGCTGACGTCAGCGCGCGCCACCGTGCGATAGGCGACCGCGAGCGGCTCGGTCAGCGCGGCCAGCTCGGTGGAAACGTGATCGGGTACCTCGATGAGCAGCGGCTCTGAGAGCAGCATCCGCTCGGCGTACCCGCCGGGCGCCTCGGCGCCGGCGAAACCCAACATCACCGGCTGTTCGCGCAGCAGGAACGGCATCGACACCACCCGGCTGCCCACCTGAATGCGCTGTTCGGTACCGGGCCCGTAGGACGCGATGCGTCCGACGAACTCGTGACCGAACACGATCGGCTGTGACAGGTCCACCAGCCCGGCGCCCGTCACCTCTTCGGCGGCTGCATTCAAGTCCGCCCCGTGCATCGCGCAGTGCAGGTCCGAACCGCAGATTCCGCACGCGAGAACGTCGACCAGGACCTCTCCGGGGCCCGGCACCGGCTCGGGTACCTCCTGGACCCGCAGTCTGGTGTCTTGCATCAGGACCGCGCGCATCGTGTTCGGCATGTGATAGAGCCTGCCCCGGGCGCCCTGACGCCGTCTTGACAGCATGAGACAAGTCCTTGACATCAGGAGACAGACGCGGAGCGAAATCGTTCTCTCAGCAGCACCGGGCTGGATCCGAACCAGCGTCGACACGACCGGGTGAGCACGCTCTGCTCGGCGTAGCCGAGTTCGCGAGCCAGGTGCGACAACGTCATCGTGGTATCACGCAGGTAGCGCTGGGCCATCTCGCGGCGCACATCGTCGACGAGCGCCGCGAACGTCGTCCCTTCGGCCGCCAGCCGCCGTTGCAGCCCCTTGGGGTGTAGCCGGAACTGGCTGGCGATCACCGGCAGCGAAGCGGCCCCGGTCGGCAGCAGTTGCCGCACCAGTTCGCGGACCGGAGTGATCATCCCCGGATCGTGGCGGTCGATGATGCTGTCGAGATACTCGAGCATCGCGCGATGAGCCACCTCGTCGCACACCAGCGGTCGGTCCAGGTCAACGGCGGTGAGGGTAAAACCCGCACGCGGTTCACCGAAGCGAGGTGTGCAGGAGAAGTAGCGCAGATAGTCCTTGCGGGGACCGAGCGGATAATGGGTCAGATGCACGACGGTCGGTGCATAGGCGGATCCCAGCAGGAACCTCAGCACCCGGAGCATGACTCCGAGGGACAGCTCGATCACCTGTGGGTGTGCTGGCGGGTGCGCGATGAGAACCCGGAACTCCAAGAAGCGGAATCGATCGTCGGCCAACGGGGACAGGCCTACTGAGATCGCGGGGCTGTAGGCGGCGAGGTAACGCGCACAGGTGTCCAGCGCCTGGACGACGGTGCCCGCCGTGCGCGCCGCGACACCGACCGCCCCCAGAATGTCGATACCCTGTCGCTGCGCCAGCCGTCGGCCGAAGTCGGGTGTATTCGTGTATGCCGCAGCCGATTCCAGCACCTGAATCAACGCCAGATAGGTGAAGAACACATCGGAGCGCCCCACATCGGCACGCCGGATGCCGGCGCGCGCAAGCAGCGCATCGGGGTTCCCGCCGAGTTCCTCCACGAGCGCGGGGTAGCCGGTCAAACATGTGCCACGGATCACCGGCATGTCCCCCACTGTCAAGAAGATGTCCCCTGCTGTCAAGACTTCGCCGCGGCGGCCGAGAAAGGTGGAGATCACCAATTAGCCCACAACAGAAGGACAGAACACATGACCACGACGCTTGCACCCGCCCCGGCGGCCACCTCCACCGGAGCGCCCCTGCCACTGGTCGCGCTGCCACAGGGCGAGCTGCTGACGGTGAACGAGAAGGACATCCCGCTGATCAAGAATTCACTCGGCGCCGGCGTGCACTTCAAGCCGCTACGGCTGGACATGGAACTCGGTGAATGGGTGGTGCTGGCCACATTCGAGCCCGGTGCCCGGATCGCGCTGCACTATCACACCGGCGCGGTGGATGCGTGGACGATCAGCGGCAGCTGGCACTACCTCGAGTACGCCGACCAGCCGCAGACCGCGGGCTCCTACCTGTTCGAGCCGGGCGCATCGGTGCATACGCTGGCCTGCCCCGAATCCAATACCGAAGACACTGTTGTGCTTTTCCGGGTCACCGGCGCCAACATCAACTTCAACGATGACGGCAGCTTCCACTCGATTCTGGATGCCGCGCTGATCAGCTACCTGACCGGTTCGCTGGCCGCAGAGCAGGGCCTGGGTACCATCACCTACCTCACCGGCGGGACCGTCGGATACACCAACCCGAAGGCGTGATGAAGAGCGAAGAACTCGACCGACCGGCCCCATCGCTGGCGGGCCGGACGATATTCATCACCGGCGCAACCGGATTCATCGGTCGTGCCGTGGCGCAGCGATTGCGCGCACTGGGCGCCCAGGTGAGCGGTGTCGACCTGGTCGCCGATCCGAAGAACGACGTGGTGGCCGGCGATACCACCCAGCCGCAACAGTGGGCGGCGGGCCTCGACGGCGTCGACACCGTGATCCACACCGCGGCGCTGCTGGGCGCGGCGTTCCCGCTCGAGCAAGCGTGGCGGGTCAACGTCCTGGGCACCAGTGCGGTGTTGAAGGCGTCGGTTGAGGCGGGGGTGCGCCGGTTCGTGCACCTCTCCTCGATCGCCGCGTTCGGCTTCGACTTCCCCGACGGTGTCGACGAGACCTATCCGGTCCAGGTGAACGGAGACGTCTACACCGACACCAAGATCAACTCCGAGGCCGTCGTGCTCACTGCGCACGCCGCCAAGGAGATCGAGGTGACGGTGATCCGGCCTGGCGATGTGTGGGGACCCGGTTCAGTATGGGTGCGATCACCGATCGCCGAGGTGCGTAAGCCACTGGGCTTCCCGTTGCCCAACGGCGGGAACGGCGTCTTCTCACCGGTCTACATCGACAACTTCGTCGACGCCATGGCGCTCGTGGTCGCCGCCGAGGAAGCCGTCGGTCAGGTCTTCATCATCAGCGATGGTGCGGGGGTGCGCTGCGGCGAATTCTTCGGCCACCTGGCGAAGATGAGCGGTGGCACCATCCGCACCCGGCCCATGCAGGTGGCCGCACCGCTCGCGGACGCGGTGGGCTCCCTGCTGCGCCGCATGGGGCGAAAGAACGATCTGTGCTCCGGCACCATGTGGTTGCTCAACCGACCGGGCACCTACTCGATCGCCAAGGCGCAGAAGGTGCTCGGGTACCAGCCCCTGGTCTCTATCGACGAGGGCATGGCCCGGGTCGAGGAATGGGCTCGCGCGCAGGGACTCGTCGACCCCTGATCGCAGACCTAGCGCAGTCCGGCCCAGAACTGGCAGTGATGTATCCGGTCGAAGTCGGTGATCATGCGGCTGCCGTCGGGCTGCAGCGACATCACCGACTCGGCAGCACCGATGGCGGGCCAGTCCGGCTGACCGTCCGCCCGCGGGGAACCGTGGGTCACAAATTGCGCCCAGTAGTCGATCATCTGGTCGGAGAGCTTCTGCTGGGCGGGATTCAGCGGTGGCGCACCGCCGACGTCGAACAGGTAGCGAAGCTCCAGCGAGTGGCTGGCCCCAACGGGAAACGGCAAGGTGCGCAACGGTTCCGGCGCCGGTGCACCGCGATCGTTGAACTCGTAGAAGTAGACGGCACGGTCGTTGTTCCGAGCCAGCGCATCTGCCATCCGGTCGCCGACGCAGGCGAATGCCCCGTCGGTGACAGCCGCCGAATAGGCCAATGGGACGCTGTCGAACTTCGTCAGCGGATATTGTTCGGCCACCGCGGGCGCGTCGGTCCCGAACGTGGCGGCCAGCAGACCCGGGTAGTCCGACGCCGTGTAGGACTTGCCGTGCCGAAGATATTCCAAGGCAACAAACAGGGTGAACTCATCACGAGTGGTTCCCATCATGACCGGAACTCGCGCAGCCCGGCCCTCGCCGAAGCCCTGCACCGGATCCACGGGCAGTGCTGGGGTGCCGGTCACCGGGCCGATGAGCTCGTCGTCTCCAATAGCGTAGTACCAGAGAGGTTTTCGCAGCTTATTCACTGGCAGCGCCCGCAAGCACGCGGCCACCGTCCCCGGGTCGAGGCATCCCACCTGCGCCGCGTACTCGACGCTGCGTGCCTGCGCGACTGGAAGAGCGGCCTGTGCCTGACAGGGTGCGCTCGAGATGATGGCCGCGTCGAACAGCCCCCGCGAATCGGGGGCGATGAGATGGTCGCACACCGCCATCCCGCCGGCCGACTCCCCCGCCACCGTCACCCTGGCGGGGTCGCCACCGAACTGGGCGATGTTGTCGCGCACCCACCGCAGGGCCGCCTGCTGATCGGCCAGACCGTAGTTGCCCACGTCCCCCGCGGGCCCGAGGGCCGGGTGGGCCAGGAAGCCCAGCGCGCCGAGCCGATAGTTGATCGTGACCACCACGACGTTCCCCCGCGCGACGAACCGCCGCGCGTCATAGACCCCGCCGCTGCCGTTGACGAACGACCCGCCGTGAATCCACACCATCACCGGTTTCGGCTGCGCCGGTTCCGAATCCGGGCCAGGAGCGGGTGTCCAGACATTGAGTGTCAGGCAGTCCTCATCGGTCTGGCGGCCCAGTTCGAGGTCGCCGCCGAGATCCTGGATGCACCGCGGCCCGAGGTGGCCGGCATCCCGCACGCCTTCCCAACTCGGCGCGGGCGCCGGAGATCTCCACCGTAGCTGCCCGACGGGCGGTGCGGCGTAAGGGATTCCAGCGAAGAACCGGTGATCGTGGGCGACGATTCCACGCACCTCCCCGGCAGCAGTCTGCACCAACGCCGGATCCGGTACAGCTGGCGATGAATCCTGCTGACCCCGGGCACACCCGGCGGCGATCGCCACGACACACACCACAGAAGCGACGCGGCCGAGGACCGATGCGGGCACCACGAGGTCTGAGCTTAATCATGACGCGCTCGGACACACCTTCCTTCGGTGGCGCCGATCACATACACTTGGAGTTGACACGCGTCAAGTATTCGCCAGCCCACAAGGAGACCGTATGAGCGCACCGGCAATGGACTCAGCAACTGCGGCGATGGCGCTGGCCGATCCCACGGCCTACGCCGACGACGCCCGCCTGCATGCTGCGCTGAGCCATCTGCGAGCCCACGAACCCGTCGCGCGGGTCGACAATCCGCCGTATCGTCCGTTCTGGGCGATCACCAAACACGCCGACATCATGGCCATCGAGCGCGACAACGAATTGTTCATCAGCGGTCCGCGGCCGCTGCTGATGCCGGCCGAGGGCGACGACCTGATGAAGCAACAACAGGATGCCGGGATCGGCTTGCGCACCCTGATCCATATGGACGACCCCCACCACCGCGATGTCCGCAAGATCGGTGCGGACTGGTTCCGGCCGAAGGCGATGCGCGATCTCAAGGTCCGGGTGGACGAACTGGCCAAACGGTATGTTGACCGGATGCGGGACATCGGTCCCGAATGTGATTTCGTCACCGATATCGCAATCAATTACCCGCTGTACGTGATTCTTTCGCTGCTCGGGCTGCCCGAGGACGATTTCCCCCGGATGCTCAAACTCACCCAGGAGCTGTTCGGCGGCGACGACGCCGAACACAAACGCGGTGAGGGCACCACCGAAGATCTGCTGGCGGTGCTGATGGACTTCTTCGCCTATTTCTCGGCGCTGACCGCTTCACGTCGTGAGCATCCAACCGGGGATCTGGCTTCCGCGATCGCCAACGGCACGATCAACGGCGAGCCGCTGTCCGACATGGACACCGCCTCTTACTACGTCATCGTTGCCACCGCGGGCCACGACACCACCAAGGACGCCATCTCAGGCGGGCTGCGCGCGCTTATCGACAACCCGGATCAGCTCGCCCGCCTTCGCGGCGATCTGAGCCTGATGGGTACCGCCGTCGAGGAGATGATCCGCTGGACCACACCGGTGAAGGAGTTCATGCGGACAGCCACCGCCGACACGGAGATCCGGGGTGTACCGATCGCCAAGGGCGAGTCGGTGTATCTGGCATACGTCTCGGCCAACCGGGACGAAGACATCTTCGACGAGCCGTTTCGCTTCGATGTGGGCCGCGACCCGAACAAGCATCTGGCGTTCGGCTACGGAGTGCATTTCTGCCTCGGTGCCGCCCTGGCGCGGATGGAGATGAACAGTCTGTTCACCGAGTTGCTGCCCAGGCTGGAGTCGATCGAGCTGGCCGGGGAGCCCGTACTGTCAGCGACCACGTTCGTCGGTGGTCTCAAGCATCTGCCTGTTCGCTACTCGTTGAAGTGATGAACTCGGCCGCGCGGTGGCCCACCATCACGATCGTCGCGTGCGGCCCGCGACTGGTGATCGCGGGAAGTATCGATCCGTCGATCACCGACAGTCCGTCCACCCCGAAGACCCGGCACCGGTTGTCGACGACCGCCGCCGGGTCGCCGTCCCGGCCCATCCGTGCACTGCCGCACAGGTGTTGAGACGTCGCCCACCGCGCCTCGGATTGCACTGGTGATCCGACGATTTCGGCTGCCAACTCGCATCCTGAGCGCAGCAATTCGACATCTGCCGTCTCGCTGTCATACCGATGTTCGATCAGCGGAGCGACGGCCGGGTCGGCGGACGCCAGTACAACCCGCCCCCGGCACCGCGGGCGCATCAAGGCCACCCCGAGATGGGGCTGATCGGTCGGATCGACACGGCTGCCGCTCGTCATGGCGCCGAAACCCGCCGTGTAGGGCCGGAGCTCCAGACCGTCCCGGGTGGTCAAGACCGCCTCCAACGGCGCGACACCGCTCGCCGATTGCCAGCTCACCGGAAGCACCCATTCCGGATGGTCGACGGTGCCGACGCCGACGGGCAGATCGACTGCAATCGGCACACCCGCCGCCCGCAGCACCGGCTCGGGCCCAAAGCCGGACAGCATCAGCAGATGGGCTGAACCGATGGCACCGGCACACAGCGCGATCTGGTCAGCGGTCAGGACTATCCTTCTGCCCGGTCCGAGACAGTCGAGACCGGTAGCCCGTCCTTTTACCACCTGGATTCGAAGAACCCGGGTATCGGTCAGCACCGTGAGATTTCGGCGCTGCAATGCCGGCTGCAGGAAGGCCATACCAGGACCCATGCGGGTGCCGCCGTCGATGTTCAACGGCACCGCACCCACTCCCTCAGACAGTGACCACTGCGGTGTCGAACCATTCAGATCGCTGATCCATTCGAATCCGGCGGCCTGAGCAGACGCAACGAATGCCGCTGTACACCCCTTGAATTCGGCAGGGCGACGCACTGTGATCGGTCCGTCGGCCCCGTGTAGCGGGCCGTGGAAGTCGAGATCGTTCTCGATGGCCGTGAAATGTGGCAGCACGTCGTCCCAGGACCAGCCGTCCAGCGCCCAGCGGTCGATGTCCGACGGCAGAGCGCGGCAAAAGTATCCGCCGTTGATCGCGCCCGATCCGCCGACCACGGCGCCGCGCACGATTTCTACGTCGCGCCTCGGCGTGTCGGTCAATGTGGACCGATACCGCCGAACCACCGGACTGCCCGGCCCGATCGGAAGTCGCAGACCGTCGGTGATCTGGCCGAGTACGCCGCGGTCGGCCGGCCCGGGACCCGATTCGACGACGGTCACCCGGCACCGGTTGTCGAAGGAAAGCCGTTCTGCCAGCACTGATCCGGAACTGCCAGCACCGACGATCAGGACATCACTGTGCACGCGAAGAGCGTTCAGGTCCGGATCTGCGGCTTGAGTGCGCCCGCGTGCCGCTCGCGCACGACCCCGCCCCACAGCCCCAGACCGTAGGCGATGTCATCGAGACGTTTGAGCAGGACATAGGTCAGGAGCCCGACTCGCTTGGGGTCGTCGTCGGCATCACCGTTGCCGTTGCCACTGCGGGCGATCCAGTCCACCACACCATCCAGCACCGCTGCCACCAACACCACCCGGCGACAGCGCTGCGACAACACCGCGGCGATCAGCGCGACCGGCCAGTAGTGCCGGCAGATCGCCGACGACAACAGCAACGCTGCCGACCCCAGGGCCTGCGCGGCGACGACCGCGACCTCCATCGGCTCGGTCTGTACACTGGACAGGGACTTGGCGATCCGGCTGCCCGTGATCGCCGCGACAGCCGCCGACGCCAGGTAACCCAAGGTCGAGCCGAGGGCCGCGAATATCCAGACCACCAGGGTCCATCCAGAAATTACCAGCGGGGCGGTTTTGCCAGGGTGGCGGATTGCCAGAGGTGCCGCGGAGCCACCGTAGAAAGTCTTACGGGCGAACCATTTTCGCAACTCGGTGCGGTGGTCATGGGCAACCAGGGCAATCGGTTCGTACCGCAGTCGAGCGCCGGCTTCATTCAGCCGCCAGCACAGATCGACGTCCTCACCGGAGGCAAGTGACTCATCGAACCCACCGACCTCGATCAGCGTGCGGCGTCGGCAGATGATCGCGGCACTGGGCACGTAGGACACCCGCCCCAACGGGACCACAGGCGCCTCGCGCAAACCCAGATCGAGCGACGAACGCACTGCCTCATAGCGCGCCACAGCGCTCTCCGACGGGTTCAGGGCGACGATTCGCGGTGCGACGAGGGCCACCGCAGGATCGCAGAAGTGTCCGAGCAGGGCCTCCAGCCATCCGCGACGGGGAACCACATCGGAGTCCAGGAAAGCCACGAAGTCCGTCTCGGACGCCCTCAGCCCGGTATTGCGCGCGGCGGCCGGCCCCCTGCTGCGGGAATGCCGCAGGATCCGGACGTCGCAGTGCATCCCCTCGAATTGGGAAGCGAGCACCGGCGTCACCGAGCCGTCGTCCACAATGATCACGCGCAATCCGCGCAGTGACAAAACAAGTCTAGCGAGCCCGGAGGGGTTGTCCCGCACCGGAATAACAACGGTGACGTCTCGGTGCGACGGGCCGCTCAGCGGACGCGGGTGGGCAATGGTGGCGTCCAGCAGGGTGCGTGCCAACTGTGCACTGACCGCGTCGCGCACCTCGAGCCGCCCGCCGTTCAGCATGGTCTGGGCTGCCGGGGCCAGCCGCAACAGGCGGGTGGGCGAACCACCGAGCAGCGCGGCACCCTCCCCGAGGACCCGCACCCGCCGGTCCACCTGGACGGCAAACCCGTCGGGAAGCCGCGACCCACTCATTTCAACATCCCGTCCCGATCGGGCGCCCACCGAATCACCCGCCCTAGACATGCGTCGACCATCTCGGCAAAGATTCTCCCGCCCTCGTCTGCGGTCGCCGTGGTCGGGTCCCCGAGTACCCCCAGCGAACTGACCGCGGCGATTCCCCCGCGACGCATTTGCGGCATCAGCTCCGACAGCGGAGCTCGGTTACCCACGGCACGCTGATCTTGTCGAACCACGTCCGGCGAAATATGTAGCAATACAGAAGTTTCGGTGTGCCCGGCATGTGCGTCGGCGTTGCTGGCGACGCATGCACACCACCCGGCGTCCCGCCCCTCGACACGCAGCAGGGCGACCGCGCGGCGCAGCGCCTCCACATTCCCGCCGTGGCCGTTGACGAAAACCACCCGATGCGCCCACTGACACGCCGATCGGCCGAACTCCACAAGTAGGTCCGCCAGCGCCGGTGTGCCGATGGAGACCGTGCCGGCGAAGCCCTCGTGCTCGCCGCTGGCGCCGTAGCTGACCGCGGGGGCAACCAACCAGTTGGGTGCATCTCCGGCGCTGGACTCGGCACCGCAATCCCCGGCACTGCCACTTGCTGCGCAAAGACGCATGGCAACCGCGTGTGCGACCGCGTTCGCGATGCGGGTATCGGTGTCCAGCGGTAGATGAGGTCCGTGCTGCTCGATGGAACCTACCGGGACAATCAGCGCGGGCGGCGCTAGGTGCACCTGCCGCGATGTTGCGTTCCCGAGCTCACGGGAAAAAGCCACGCGACGATGGTAGGCCGAATTCACCTGGTGTGCGCCAATTGTTGACGCATACGTCGTAATTGATTTCCGTTGGTTCGACGACTCCGTCGATCGGGATTCACGTCAGCCCCCTGCGCCACGCCTGTACCAGCAACACTGAGCGCGGCCGCACGTCCGGCGTCCGGGTCACACCCCAAGTGCGCGGGTGAAGCCGTCAGGTATCAGAACGTCGTCGCGCGTCAATTCGTGGATCGAAGATTTGCCAAGACCCATCAACGCGGAGTCGACACCACCGCGCAAAATGTCAAGTACGTTCTCGACACCGGCCTGTCCGTTGGCGGCCAGGCCCCACAGATATGCCCGACCGATCATCACCGCGCGGGCGCCCAAAGCGACGGCCTTCACCACGTCGCTGCCGCGACGAATCCCGCCATCCAGCAAAACCTCGACCTGGTCGCCCACTGCGTCGGCGATGGCCGGCAGACAACGGATCGCCGCCGGCGTGCCGTCCAGGTTGTTCCCACCGTGGTTGGACACGGTGATCGCCGAAACACCGGCATCGACAGCACGTTTGGCGTCGTCGACCCGAACCATCCCCTTCAGCAGGAAAGGTCCGCCCCACTGCTCCCGTAACCAGGCGATGTCTTCCCAGGTCGGCGGCGGGGTGCCCATCCACTCTCCATAGGCCTGGAAGAACGTGGGACCGGCCTCGCCGCGTCGGCCCTGGTTGGGTACTCGCAGGTTCGGCGGGCGCAGACCCTTGCCAAAGCTCCATAACCAGCGCGGTTTGGTGATCACCTCGGGAGACATCCGAACCATGGTGGCGAGGTTCATCTGTTCGGGAATCTTGGGACTGCCCCAGTCACGCCCGTGCGAAAAGCTCCAGTCGGTGGTGGCGATGAGCCCGACGGCGCCGGCTTCCCTGGCGCGCTGCACCCGTTCGGCGATCTGGTCGCGGCTGCCCAACCAGTAGATCTGGAAGAAGATCTTGTCGTTGACGGCCACGACCTCTTCCATCGGCTTGCTGGCGAACGACGACAGCCCCATCGCGGTGCCCCGCGCCGCCGCCGCCCGCGCCACCGCCACCTCGCCGTCGGGATCGACAGCCTGCACACCGGTTGGCGAAATGATCACGGGCAACGAAATATCCTGGCCCATAACGGTTGTCGCCATATCGCGCTTGTCGGTGGCACCGATTACGTGTGGAGCGAAGCCGAGTTCGGCGAACGACTCGACGTTGTCTGAGACCGTCACACCCTTCTCGCTGGCCGAGATCAGTGACGAATAGACGGATCTGGGAAGTCGCTTCTTCGCCCGCTGCTGGGCGACGGCTACGGTCTCAAACCAGGTATCGCGTGCCATCAGCTCATCTCCGCTTCACACCGGACTCTCGTTGCAGAACTTCTTGGGGGGAGTGCTCAACAGGGTGAGCGGGATCGGACCTGACGGTGTCTTGCGGTTGGCCGTGCGGGAGTGGTCGACGCTGGATTTGGGCTTGTCGCGTTCGCGCGCAAGCGCCGGTTCGCCGTAGCCGACAACGCACTCGGGGTCGGGACCATCCAACGGCAAGCCGGTGAAGAACTTCGCTGCCATGCAACCACCGCGGCAGCTGTCGTAATGCCCGCAGCTGCCACACGCCCCGACCGACTGCGGCTCCCTAAGCTGCCGGAAGAGCTCTGAGTGTTGCCAGATATTCTTAAATCCTCCGTCCGACAGGATGTTTCCGGCGAGGAACGTGTCATGGATCGCGAATGGGCAGGCGTAGACATCCCCCACCGGGTCGATGAGGCAGACCACCCGGCCTGCGCCGCAGAGGTTGAGACCGGCCAGTGCACCGGGCTCACCCAGCCCCGATAGGTGGAAGAACGAGTCGCCGGTGAGCACCCG
>JAGQTR010000420.1 GCA_020438915.1 Mycobacterium sp. | reverse complement strand
CGATCAGCACGTCGGCCTTGGCGATCAACCGCAGCACCATCTCGCGGTCGTCATCGCTCTTCAGATTGGCGGCCACCGACCGTCGGTTGCGCAGGAGCCGGTCGGTTCCCGGTTCGGTAGCCGGTCCGGGTCCCTTGTGCGGGCGCTCGATGCGAACCACGTCGGCGCCGAGGTCGCCGAGAATCATCGCCGCATGCGGCCCGGGACCGATACCGGCCAGCTCCACAACGCGCAGCCCCTGCAGTGGTCCAGCCATATCTGACCGCCCTTCGTCGGATCGCTCGGTTGACCGCGACATAGCTTACTTGTATAACCAAGTCGGACCGCCATGGGGCATCAGCTCGTGGTGGACGCCCAGATACAGGGGACTCAATGACCACCATCGACACCGGTGCCGACGCACATCCAGGTAGCTACTCAGGATTCGACGACCTCACCGTCACCCTCGACGGCGGCGTGCTGTCGCTGCACCTCAATCGCCCGGAGAGCCTGAACTCCCTGACCGCACCGATGCTGGACACCTTCGCCGCGACGCTGGAGCGGGCCGCTTCCGACCCGCGCGTCAAGGTGGTCCGCGTCGGTGGCGCCGGTCGCGGTTTCTCCTCGGGAGCCGGCATCAGCGAAGACGACCACGCCGATCCTGGTTCCGCCGGCACACCGGCCGACGTGCTCGACGCGGCCAATCGCTGCGTCCGCGCGATCGCCAGCCTGCCGCAGCCCGCCGTGTCGGTGGTGCAGGGACCCGCCGCCGGCGTGGGGGTATCACTGGCGCTGGCATGTGACCTCGTATTGGCTTCGGAGAAGGCGTTTTTCATGCTCGCCTTCACCAAGATCGGTCTGATGCCCGACGGTGGTGCGTCGGCACTGATCGCGGCGGCCATCGGCCGAATCCGGGCCATGCGGATGGCCCTGCTGGCCGAACGCATCTCGGCCAGTGAGGCGTTCAGTTGGGGTCTGGTCAGCGCGGTGTACCCGGTCGACGAATTCGAGGCCGAAGTCGACAAGGTGGTCGACACCCTGGTGTCGGGTCCGGCGGTGGCGCTGCGCAAGACCAAGGACGCGATCAACGCGGCGACGCTGACCGAACTCGATGGCGCACTCGAACGCGAAAAGCAGGGCCAGCTGGCACTGCTGGACTCGCGCGACTTCCGCGAGGGCACCAAGGCATTCCAGCAACGCCGGCCGGCGAACTTCACCGACTCCTAGCCCCCAGAGTGCGTTGAGACCCGTCAGACACCGAAGATCGGCGGCAGCGCGAGCACCAGGACCAGGCCCCAGAAGAAATGGGTCAGCATCGGGGCCAGTACTCCCCCGGTCGCGCGACGCTCCAGCGCGCACACTGTGCCCAGGATGATCGCCGCGAAGCCCAACATCGGGTTGCCCGTGGTGGCGGCGGTCGCGATGACGTACAGCACGGTCGACACGATCGCCGGCCGATAGTCGGCAAGCGCGGTGTAGACGGCGCCGCGGAAGAAGAGTTCCTCGGCCACCCCGTTGATCACCGTGATGAACACGATGAGCAATAGCGGGCCGGCATTGGAGAACTCCAGGACGCGGGTGATGTACTCCCGCACACCGGGGATTTCCCGAGCGATCAACCCACCCACGACGAATACCGCACCCAGCCCCAGCCCGACAACGGTTCCGGTGATCACCGGGCGCTGATTGCGGGCGCGAAACCGCACATGGCCGAGGTGCAGCGGGCCGGAGGCAAACGCGCCGAAGGCCCAGACCCCGGCCAGTGCGAGGGTGAGCCAGAGAAATGATTCGTCGCCCGGCTCGCGGCTCAACGAATACCCCAGCAGCGCGGCACCGATCAGCAGCACCACCGACACCACGACCTTGCGGCGACGGATCACCGAGGGCCATTCGTTGTAGGGCGCCGCCTGGGTTCGCACGATCTGGCAGATCTCACCGGACAACCCGGTGGGCGTTGGGGAGGTCACGCCGAACCCACTTTCGGCACCAGGCCGATCATCATGTCCAGCCCGGTGCGTACCGCGCCGGCAACCGGACCGGGAACGATCCCGATCAGCCGTAGGGCGGGCCGCACCACTGAGGGTGTCACCGTGCTCGCAAGTTGTCGTATTCGTGAGACGTCACCACCGGCCCATTGCGGGTCGGTGTCGGCGAGGTGGTGCTCATCGGCGAGTGCATTCACCGGGCGGCGGTGCGGACTCCCGACCGCGCGACGCAGCGCCTCATCCACCCCCAACAGGCCGCCGGGCGGTTCGGCAACCAAATCGGCCAGGCCATCGGCGGAGGCCATCATCGGATAATCAAGGGATTCAACGAGATCTGCCGCCAGCCCGGCCGGTACCGGGAGTACCCACCCGGTCACCCGCGACACCACATCGGTGTCGATACCGTACACCGCCACCGGGGTGCGCCAGATGCCGACGATCCGCGCGTAGGACCTCAGCAGATCCCCGTAAGTGGTCGTCTCATCACCGCAGATGTCGTAGGCCCCGGCGGGCACGCGGTGCGGGTCGGCAGCAGCGACGAGGTAGTGCAGCACGTCGCGG
>JAGQTR010000419.1:1246-2368 GCA_020438915.1 Mycobacterium sp. | reverse complement strand
CGAACCGCCGCACCGACCGGCGCAACAGCTGCGCCTGGCGGCGGCCGAGTTCGATCGACTCCGCGGTGCCCAGCCAGAACAGGTCGTCCTCCCCGCCGCGCAGCAGGCGCGCCGCGGTGGAGCCGTCGTCGGGCAGTGCCAGCCCGCGCACCACGGCGACCGGAACCGCGGTCAGCTTGCCCTTGACCAGATCAGCGGCGGCGGCGATTTCGTCGGCGACGGCGATCTCGGTGACGACCAACTCGTTGCCGTGTGCGTCGTGCTCGCCGGCATAGCCGTGCAACACCGTCAGCCCGGCTGCACCGATCGCGACGTCGGTCTGCCCGGTGCGCCAGGCGCGGCCCATGGTGTCGGTGACGACGACACCCACCGTGACTCCGAGCCGCTCGCGCAGCGCTGAGGCCAACGCCGCGGCGCTGCCGTCGGGGTCAACAGGCAGCAACGCGAGTTCGTGGGAGTCCACGTTGGATCCGTCCACGCCGGCGGCGGCCTGCACCAGGCCCAGCGCGTTCTCGGTGATCAGCGTCCGGCCCTTGCGTGCCAGGACGCGGACCGCCTCGGAATCGATGAGTGTGCGTCGCAGCGCATCTCGATCTTCGGGATCAGACGGTGCGGTGACCATGCGGCCCTCGCATTTAGACAGCACCTTGCTGGTGACGACGACGACGTCGTTGTCGCGCAACCACGGAGCGGCCGTGGCGATGGCGGCGGCGAGGTCATCGCCCGGCCGAAACTCCGGCAGCCCGGGAAGGGGTAGCAGTTCGACGGGTCCGGCCGTTCCATGGTCGCTCACGGGGAGACCCCGGCCAGATCCATTCCGGCCCGCACCATTTCAGCAGTCGCGGCGGGATCGGTCATCAGCAGGGGCACCGAGCGTATCTCGACGCCGTCGATGCTGGCGTGGTCGCGTTCGCTGATCATCCAGCCGTCGAGGATGCCGGTACCTGACCGGGCGCCGTAATGTCCACCGACGGCTTCGGAGGTGCTGGGCACCCCGATCACCGACAGGCATTCGTCGGCCATGCCGCGCAACGGCTTTCCCGCGATGATGGGGGAGTAGCCGATCACCGGTGCCGATGTGGTGCGTAACGCGCCTCGGATGCCGCCGATCGCCAGGATCGC
>JAGQTR010000419.1:0-1130 GCA_020438915.1 Mycobacterium sp. | reverse complement strand
CGAAACTGTCGGTGGGCACTTTGGCCCGATGCCGTACCCACCACTCCTGGAAGTGAATCGCACGCTTGTCGCCGGCCTGCTCGCCGGGGCCGGGATCGGTGATCACGACATGGGTCTCGCTGCGATCATCGCTGGCTGGAAGCAGTCGCGCACCTGGGGACCAGCGGTTGCACAAGGCCTCGGTCACCGCCGACAGCGGGTATCCCGCTCGCAGCATCTGACTGCGCACCAGATGGGTGGCCAGGTCGCGGTCGCCCAGACCGAACCAGTCCGGCTGGACACCATAGGCGGCGAGTTCTTCCTTCGCGTGCCAGGTTTCATTGCGATGCCCCCACCCGCGTTCGACGTCGATACCCCCGCCCAGGGTGTACATGCAGGTGTCGAGGTCCGGGCAGATGCGCACTCCGAACATCCACGCGTCGTCGCCGACATTGACGACAGCGGTCACCTCATGTTCGCTGCCGGCCTCGTTGCCGAACTGGCCCAGCCCCAGCAGGTGTTGGACGCCCAGCAGGAATCGCGCGCCGCCGACACCGCCGACCAGAACCGTGACCTTCACACCGACCGAGACTAGGCCGTTGGCTTTGGTTGGGGTTCTCCCGGTGGGCAAAGCGAACGGGTGGTGATGGTGAGACGGATGGGGTTTCAGGCGGGAGAGTGATAGACACGCCACAACACGACGCGCCGAAATTCGATCACGGAATGGTATGAATTCCTGTTCTAACGCTTGACCGACGCAGCCAACGCGTGTCTAATCACACCAGTGTCATTTCGCGGTTGGCCAGCCGGTTCCGGTGTCGCAGACCGAGATTCGATCACTTGTTCGAATTGGGATGGCCACACGTCTAATTCGTGTGGCTGGCATACACGGATCTACGAAACCAATTAGGAGGGGAACATGGCTTTTGAACAGGCCGATTTCGGCAACTCGGCCCCGTTCGACAATACGCTCCTCGGCACGGTAGGAAGTGCGCCGCACATTCCGACCGGACCGACACCGATGGTCGGAGGCGGACGTCCTCAGCTGAGTTTGGTGCCCGACCACATCGATTATCCCGGTGAAGACTCCACCCTCGCCGAGGAAGACCAATGGCAAGAGCGCGCACTGTGCGCCCAGACCGACCCCGAGG
>JAGQTR010000418.1 GCA_020438915.1 Mycobacterium sp. | reverse complement strand
GTGTCGACGTTGGCCAGCAGCGGCTTCTCGCCGAGGTAGTACTCGATGATCGTCGGCACGTAGGTGTAGACGAGTTTGTCATCGCCCACCCCGTTGCCGACGGCGCTGGAGATGACCACGTTGCCGGCGCGGGCGGCGTTCAGAATCCCCGCCACCCCGAGCACCGAGTCAGGCTTGAACTGCATCGGGTCCAGGAAATCGTCGTCGATGCGCCGGTAGATGACATCGACCTGGCGTTCGCCCTCGGTCGTGCGCATGTACACGGTGTTGTCACGGCAGAACAGGTCCCGGCCCTCGACGAGTTCGACGCCCATCTGTCTGGCCAGCAGCGAGTGCTCGAAGTACGCCGAGTTGTACACCCCGGGGGTCAGCACCACGACGGCCGGATCGGCGACGTTGCTGGCGGCGGCGTTGCGCAGTGCCCGCAGCAGATGCGACGCATAGTCGCCGACCGCACGTACCCGGTGCGTCGCGAACAGGTTCGGAAACACCCGGGCCATCGTGCGGCGGTTCTCCATCACGTAGGAGACGCCCGACGGCGAACGAAGATTGTCCTCGAGCACCCGGAAGCTGCCCTGGCCGTCGCGGACGAGGTCGATTCCGGCGACATGGATCCGCACCCCGTTGGGCGGGACGATGCCGACCGCCTCGCGATGGAAGTGCTCGCAGGAGGTGACCAGTCGGCGCGGGATGACGCCGTCACGCAAAATCTCCTGCTCGCCATAGATGTCGTCGAGGTACATCTCCAGCGCCTTCACCCGCTGGCGTATCCCGCGCTCCAGGCGCGTCCACTCCGCCGCCGAAATCACCCGCGGTACGAGGTCGAGCGGAAATGGCCGCTCCTGCCCCGAGAGCGAAAACGTGATGCCCTGGTCGATGAACGCCCGACCGAGGGCGTCGGCGCGTGCTTCGAGGTCGGAAACGTCAGAGGGGGCAAGTTCGGTATGAATACCCTTGTAAGGCCCACGGACGTTGCCGTGGGCGTCGAACATCTCGTCGAACGCCTCGGCATAGGTGCCCAGAGAGTTATAGCCACCGAATATGCCGTCGTGCCGTTTCGCCGTTTTGGCGCTGCCGCGTGAGGTACGTACGGTCTCGGTCGGCAAAATTACTCCTGCTCCTCGCATCAACAACTGTGATGTTGCGGTGTCCATGCCTACCAATGCCATGCTGCAGCATTTCTGTCATTTCGGCAGGCCAGTGGGTCTCACTTTGGGACATTCATTCCCTCGCTGGTACCCTCAACAGTCGCTGCCCACACTAGGCGCCCACATACTTAAAGCAACCCAATCGAGATTTACGAAGGAATAACGCGTGGCCAACATCAAGTCGCAGCAGAAGCGAATCCTCACCAACGAGCGCCGCAGACTGCGCAACAAGTCGGTGAAGTCATCGCTTCACACCGCGGTCCGGGGATTCCGCGCGGCCGTTGCGGCCGGTGACAAGGAGAAGGCCGGCGAGTTGCTGGCCTCGACCAACCGCAAGCTGGACAAGGCAGCCACCAAGGGTGTCATCCACAAGAATCAGGCCGCCAACCGTAAGTCGGCGCTCGCGCAGGCCTTCAACAAGATCTGATCTCGCGCGGGCATTCCGGCCCGTCAGTCGCTGACGAGCTCGGCAACCCGTCGCACCGCGGTCTCCAGCGCATAATCGGCATCCGCTGCCGCACCCTTGACGTCGGCATTCAGGGTGGCCACCAGCCGCATCGCTTCGGCTACCGTTTCCCGCGACCATCGCCGCGCCTGCTTCTGCGCCTTATCCACGCGCCACCACGGCATTCCCAGCTCACCGGCCAGCTGGTTCGGGCTGCCGGACAGCGGGCCGACTCTGGCGATCGTGTGCACGGCCTCGGCCAGCGCGTCGGCCAAAACCACGCGGGGTTGCCCGCCCATCAGCGCCCAGCGCAGCGCCTCGGCGGCCCCGGCGACATCTCCGACGACGGCCTTCTCGGCGATGTCGTAGCCCTTCACCTCGGCCTTGCCGGAGTGATAACGACGCACCGCCGCGGCGTTGAGGTCTCCCCCGGTGTCGGCGACCAGCTGAGAACACGCTGAGGCCAGCTCGCGAAGGTCAGAGCCGACCGCGTCGAGCACCGCGGTCACCGTGTCGTCGCCCACTTTGACTCCCACGGCGCGGAATTCTTTCCGGACGAAGTCTGCGCGCTCGGACGCCTTGGTGACGCGCGCGCAGGGATGCACCCGCGCTCCCAGCTTCCGGAGCCGGTCGGCGAGCCCCTTCGCCCGACCACCCCCAGAGTGCGCTACCACCAGCACCGTACCGTCGGGCAGGTCGGCGGCGGCGGACTCGATGATGGCCACCGCGTCCTTGCCGGCTTCGCCGGCCGACTCCAGGACCACGACCCGCTCGTCGGCGAATAGCGAGGGGCTCAGCAACTCGGCGAGTTCATTGGCGCTGACCTCACCCGCCCGCAGCCGATCGACGGGAACATCGGCGGAGTCGTGGGCCGGGGTGCCACCGCCGATACCCGCGGATGCCCGGGCGTCCCGCAGCACCGCCGCGATGGCCCGCTCCACCAGTAGCTCTTCGTCACCCAGGATCAGGTGCAGGCCGGTCGGCTCATGACTCACCGCACGATCGTGTCATGCCCGGGTGACAGCACCGATGCCACACCGCCGCGGTACCCAGCGCGGCGACCGCGACAGTCGCCACCCCGGCGAGGCCCGACGGAACGGGCATCGACGCCGCGGGGATCGCAGCGGCCCGGCGCGCCACGGTCAGCAGCCACCACACCTCCGGACCGGTGAAGCGAATCAGCAGCTCGGCCCCCGCCGGCCACAACGGGCACAGTGCCGCCGCGGCGGTTCCGATCACGGTGATCGGCGGGATTACCGGTGCCACCACCAGGTTTGCCGCGACCGCCACGAAACTCACCGATCCGGAGATGCCCGCCACCAAAGGCGCTGTGACCAGTTGTGCAGCGACCGCGACACTCACCGCGTCCGCGAGCGGTCGCGGCCAACCACGACCGGCCAGGCGCTGGGCCCACACCGGAGCGATCAGCACCAGCGCGGCGGTCGCCGATACCGACAACGCAAACCCGACGTCCACCGCCAGGCCCGGCGCGCCCACCATGAGCATCAAGATTGTTGCCGACAGCGCGGGCAACGCCTGCCGGCGCCGATGCGATACCACTGCCAGCAGGGTGATCGCGCCCATCACGGCGGCGCGCAGAACGCTCGCCGATGGCTGTACCACCACCACGAACCCCAGTAGCGTCAGCGCGGCGAGCACCACGGCGGCCCGCGGCCCGATCAGCCCCGAAGCCAACAGCACGGCGCCGCAGACAATCGTCACGTTCGCCCCTGACACCGCGGTCAAATGCGTCAGACCCGAGATGCGGAAGTCTGCGGCGGTTTGTCTCGGCACGGCCGAGGTGTCTCCGAGCGCAAGCGCGGGCAGCATGGCCGCCTGGTCGGCCGGCAAAGCCCGGCGAGATGCCTGCGCGAATCGATCGCGGACATGGTGGGCCGCCCGATTTATCGGTGCGGCCGCACCGAGGGCCGGCTCACCCTTGGCCGCCAGCACGGCGATGGTCAGGTCGCGCCGTTTCGGTGGGCTGACCTGCGCGCGGAACGCGGCGGGTTGTCCAGCGATCAGCCGCGCGAAGCCGGCACCGGAAGCGAAAACGACCACTCGGCCCGAGGATCGGGCTCCGTCGAGCTGCAGCAGCGATCCGCGGAACATCGTCCGGCCGCCCTCGAGTAGACGAGGAGTCTCGATCGGGGTGACGACGACGGCGGTGGCCTCACCCAGGTGGCCAAGAATCCGGTGGTGGTGGACTGCGTTGACACGCAAGGCCACAGCGATGGCGAATCCGCCGCCCACCAGCACTACTGCCGCAACTCCGGCCGCAAGCGCCCGCTGGTGCACCGTTTCCCGCCGCCGGGCGCCACCCGACCAACCGGCCGCTGCGGTGGCGGCCGACGCGAGGACAACCGCGGCCAGCGAACCGAACGAACCCCACAGGATTCCGGCTGCGGTGACCGCCCAACTGGTCAGCGCCGCGGGAACGAGCCTCAGGTCGAGGGCCGGGGTTGCACCGGAGGGCTCGCCCACCGCGATCACACACCGACATGATCGCGCAGCTTGTCCAGCCGAGCCGGACCGATCCCGTCCACGTCACCAAGCTGGTCGACGCTGGTGAATCGCCCGTTGGCTTCGCGCCAGGCGATGATCGCCGCAGCCGTCACCGGGCCGACCCCCGGCAACGTGTCGAGCTCATCGGCGGTGGCGTCGTTGAGATTGATCAAAGTATCTGAACCCGAGGGCTTTTCAGCTACCGCGGGATCCACTCTCGACGCGGTGGTCTCCGATACGACAGAGCTGCCCATCTGCACCGGCCGTCCGGGTGGCGCACCGATGCCGACGACGATCTGCTCCCCGTCGGTGACCCGCCTGGCCATATTGAGACCGATCACGTCGGCGCCGTCGAGCGCCCCACCCGCGGCGTCGAGCGCATCAGCGATGCGGGCACCTGAGGGGAGGGTGACCAGGCCGGGAGTGTTGACCAGGCCGATCACACTGACGACCACGGGTGCCGCCGGACCCGGCGTCGTCGGACCCGGTGTCGGAGAGGCTGACGAAACCATCTCCACCGGTGGGAGTTTGGCCGACACCACCGCCGGCGGCCGACCGGACAGCAGACTCAACACCGTCACCAGCACGGCGACCCCACCGAGGATGCCCAACGCCACCACGCCGGCACGGCCCGGGTCGGCCCTGATCGTCGAAACCCAGCCGGCCGGGCGCGTTGAGGTGGATTCGGGCAGCCATCGGGACAGTGCGGTGTCGGGTTGCTCCTCGGTGTCCTCGGCGCGGCCATCCCCGGGCTCGGCGGCGCGGTCGGTACCCAGGCGTCGGCGCAGCCGCTCGGCGGGTAGTTCGATTGACATGAAACGACGGTAGGTGCCTCCGCTGACCGCAGGCTGCCGGGCGGCGACCCACCGCCACAACCTGGGGATGATGTCCGCATTGGGGATGGCGGTGGCTACGATTGCTCCCGAAATGAACCGTAGCGCCCCGATGATCGCAGGCCTCGCTTTCGCGGCGCTCTATGGCAGCGCTGTGCTCGTGATCCCCGGGATCTCGGACGCCCAGGACGACGGCGCGGCCCGCGTCCAGGCGCTGCTGCTGGCGTTCTCGGCGCTCGGCCTGGTCGTGGTGCTCGCCTTCGCGCGCGACCGCCTCAGCGGAGCGCCGGCCCACCTGTTCACGATCGGTTCGGCGGTGCTGGTCACCTCGCTGGCCGTCGCGGTCTGGTTCACCAGCGGTGCCGCACTGCGACCCGGCCAGCTGGCCACGACTACCGCACGCGTCATCGGCGACGTCGGCTCGATGTGGCTACCCGTCACCACGATCGCCAACATCCTGGTGGCCGTCCCGATCCTGTTGTACGCCAACGAAGGCCACTTCCCGCGATGGCTCGGGATCGGCACCGCGGTATTCACCGTGGAACAGCTGATCGAGACCATCACGATCATCGGGCCACCCGGCAGCTTCATCGCCCCCGGCGGCCCGATGAACCACTATCTCGGCGGCACGGTCACCACAGCGTTCTATCTCGCCCTGGGGATCGCCCTGTGGCTTGGCGAACCCCCGACACCCGAGACCGCTCCCGAAACGACGCCCGACGAAGAACCCGTGGAGCGCTGATGGCACTAGCGCGCCTGGTACCGCGATCGACCGTCGACCCGTCGAGCACCGACGGACTGCGGCACGAAGTGCGCGAGTTTCTCGCCGAACAGGTCGCCGCGGGCGTTTTCACGCCGGCCGTGGACGCCTGGCTCTGCGGTTGGGACGAAGACTTCACCGCGACGCTGGCCGCGCGTGGCTGGCTGGGCATGACGGTGCCCACCGCCTATGGGGGACACGGTCGCTCATTTCTCGAACGGTTCGTCGTGACCGAGGAACTCCTGGCCGCGGGCGCACCCGTAGCGGCGCACTGGATCGCCGACCGGCAGATCGTGCCCTCGCTACTCAAGTACGGCACCGAGCTCCAACGGTCGCAGTTTCTGCCCAGGATCGTGGCGGGCAGGTGTTTCTTCGGGATCGGAATGAGCGAACCGGATTCTGGATCCGATCTGGCCAGCGTGCGCACCCGCGCCGAGCGGGTGACCGGCGGTTGGACGCTGACCGGCACCAAGGTGTGGACCTCGGGCGCGCATCTCGCCCACTGGTTCATCGCACTCGCACGTACCGACCCCGTCGATCCCGCTCATCGCCACGCCGGGCTCAGCCAGTTCCTCGTCGATCTGCGCGGCGCGGGTGTCGAGATCCGGCCGATCGTCTCGATGAACGGCGCCCACCACTTCAACGAGGTGATCCTCGATCACGCTTTCGTTCCCGACACCATGGTGTTCGGGGAGATCGGCCAGGGCTGGCGGCAGGTGACCTCGGAGCTCGCCTTCGAACGCAGCGGCCCGGAGCGGTTTCTGTCGACGTTCACATTGCTCGATGCTTGGGCGGAAAGCACTTCTTCACAACAGCTCTCACGTTCTACCGATCTGGGACGACTGGTGGCGCGGGTGGCCGGACTGCATCAGATGTCCACCGCGGTCGCCGGAGCTCTGGAACGCAACCAATCCGCCGAGGTGCCTGCCGCAGTGGTCAAGGTCTTGGGGACCACCACCGAGGGCGACATCGCCGAGTTCGCCCATCTGGCCGATAATCACACTGCCGGGCAACACTTCTCAGATATCACGTGTTCGGCGCTGGATCAGCGCCCGGGGTTCACGCTGCGCGGCGGCACGAACGAGGTGCTGCGCGGCGTGATCGCCCGCGGATTGGGGATCCGATGACCCCAGCTGAGGTCGAGCCCGCACTGGCCGACATGATGGACGCCG